>QILH01000309.1 GCA_003233255.1 Gammaproteobacteria bacterium
TGTAGGTTAGCGTTGACGGTAAGCGCACCGTTAACGGCGAGAGTGAACCCCTGGAGATCAAGCGTACCCTTTTCAATCGTGAGATTAGGACCAGAGGTATCGAGCGTTAGGGCGGATGTAAGGTTTACTACACCGTCACTGTTGATGGTTAGTGTGTTACCAGAGATATCACCGCCGCCGCCAATAGTTTGTGTACCCGAGCCATCAAGCGTGATATTTGTAGAGCCGCTTACGCCAGTGTCATTGCTGATGAAATCACCGGCGACCGATAAGGTTCCGCCGTTGATTTCATTTACGTTTGTTATTGTTAAGTCACCATTAATATCCATGTTGCCATCAATGGTGAGAGTGCTGGAGGTGTTGCCCATATAGATTTCAACGTTATTAAATACAAAACTGTTAGCTTCTATAGTTTGGGGGCGGGTAAAAAGAAAAGTGTTGTCGTTGCTGAGAACGATATTTCCGGTGTTATAGGTAAATCCTGTGCTTCCATACAAACTGACGGTGCCGTTGATGGTGAGTGTTGAGCCGTTTGTTTTGTCAATAATGATACCGGTTAAGCCCGCATCACCACCATCATCGGCTTGAAGGGTTTGAGGCCCTCCATCATCAAAAATGAAAGTAGCGTCACCCTCTACACGGCCGTCATTGCTGGTGACATTACCGCTGACCGATAGGGTTCCGTCGTTGATCTGACCTACTTCTGTTATTGTTAAATCACCATTGATGTCCATATCGTTCGTAATGCTGATTGTAGCGCTGCCCTTACTAAACTCCACATTGTTAAATATACTGGTGCCAGAGTTTATGGTTATATTGTTAGTGTTATTGAAAACAACAGTACCGTCTGAGGCAGTGAACGTACCTCCGTTTGATATAATGAAATTATCAGCGATATAGGTTGTTGCGCTAGTGGCGTTGAACGTGCCGCCATCGATGAGCAGGTCGTCATCAATATAAATGCTTCCCGAACCACCTTGAAAGGTTCCCTCAATCCGCATGTCTTCTGTGTTGATATCACCACCAGGAGCATAGGTTTGGTTTTCTGCAACATGAAGTTCGGTTGTCAAACCTTCAACAGTGAGGTTATCACTGCCGTCGACGCTAAAGAGAATATCTGAATCTCCATCGCCTCCTTCAGCCGCACGCATTTCAGCGTTGGTTAGGGTGCCGCCGTTGTCACTGCGTACGGTAAGCGTGTCGTCAATGAGGTTGAGCCCGGTGAGGTCCGTTAAAGTGTTCATTTCCGTAACCAAAGTGCTTTGGTATGTACCACCATCACTATTGATATAGATGAGCACGGTCTCGTTAAGATCAACATTTGCATCAGAAAAAGTAAATTCACCACTCGAGCCGGTTGTAACATTACCCAGGTCAATGCCACCAACGATCAATGTAATTGTAGCGTTAGCACCAATGTTTGTAATTCCATTTGATTGATAAGCAGTACCGCTGAAATCAACTATGGCAAGGATATTACTCCAGCTCTGTTGAGCCTCCAAACTGAAAGCCAGTTGAGTTTCTATGTTGCCGTTTTGGTATTCAAGCTCCCAGTCCCCACCCAGATTTGTTGCGCCTGTCAGGTCATCACTGGCGGCGATGTCGGCACCCGTCAGCACCGACAAGCTGTCGATGAGATTAACACCTTCATTGCCACTGGCCAGCTCGCAGCCGTAAATTAAAATATCCGCATCTTGCGCCAGCGCATTGCTCCAACTGGCGATGTCACCACTGTAAACGTCGATGTTGTTATAGGAGAGGGTGGTATTGCCCAGATCAATGTTGCCATTATTTCCATCAGAGACAATATGAATGGCATTCAAATTTTGATAATTACCCAGCGCGGCAGTAATTTGATCAATGCCGTTTTGATTGTTATCTAATAACAGTACGTCGAACTGACGTTCACTGGTTTGTTGGTTTAATAAATTATCAAGTAAGAGTTGGAAATCAGGGGTGTCGGTATCTACAATGACGAGTTCGCGCCGGATGTTGTCGTCTGCTTCCGCAGCAACGATCTCGTTTTCAGTGATGACCAGGTGTTCAGCGGATTGAGTATAATTATTGTCGTTGAGGTTCAGGTTGTCATCAGCGAGCAAGCCTTCCAGGCTGGCCGACATTAGAATGCGGGGTTCCAGCTCTTCCATTAAAGGTGTCTGTCTGCGCTGTTTTTCTGGATGCTTTTTTTTCACGAATACTCTCCAGTTTTAAACGTTATGTTGTTTGCTAACTTCATTGAAAGTATCCGTACGGTGTTATTGCTCGGCTATCTTCTCCTATCGGCATAATAATCAGGTTTAGTTTTTTGTTATGCTAAACGTCATTTTTGTGATTGAGCTATCATTTCGTAAATGTGATACTGCAGCGTAAGCCGCCAGCAATAGCATGATCTTTGTTAGGTAAGCAAAGGGGCAGGCGCTCATTGTCTGCAACCCTTTGCTTAATATAAAAAATGGTAACTACTCAGCAAGCGTTAATCCGCTTGGAACTCGTACCGGTATATTGTGACGCAAGTCTAAACTGTTCGGGTCCGTTAGTGCGTGGAGAAAGTGAGTAAGATAACGAATATTTTTCTTGCTGAGTTTAATTTTCTTAAGTTGATTTGCATCACCAATTGCAGCAACAAGATTTGGGCTGTTCATAACATAGCAATCGACACGGTCAAGGTCGTCTCTTGACGGAAGTCGAGGCATGGTTTGGCAATTATAATTTCGCAATGATTGAAGTGGGTTTAAATGATGTCTCACTACTCCTTCGAGTGTATCAAATGCCCCACTATGCCCCCATGGCCCAGTTAGCGCGACATTTTTTAATGGGGGAGTGCGAAACTGATAGCGTTGTGATGCATTTTTAGTCACCGCTTCTCTACCAAAATCTTCATGTCCACTGGGGCCATGACCTTTGCCGGGGCCTATTTGTGGCATCGCAATCGCGTGAAATTGAAGATCAGTTTGAAACTTTCCTGAATGACAAGAGGAACAGCCTGCTTTGCCATAAAATAATTTCATTCCC
>QILH01000189.1 GCA_003233255.1 Gammaproteobacteria bacterium
CAAGAATGCACGCACGGCTTCAAATTCGGATCACAATGGGCTTAGTTATCTGGTGGCGGCCGTCGCCTGGGTTATTGCTTTTGTGTATTTGTTACCGGAAACAGGCGGCGAGTCACTGTTTACCTACCTGCTTCCGCTTGGTGCAGCGGTTATAGCCGAACGCTATTACAAGGTAATCCTGACTATGGTTGGGATTGTGGCCGCGGTGTATTTTTTTAATCTTTAATGTTGTTTGAATGTGTTGTGACAAAATGCATATGAATTTATCAGAATTAATAAATTTAGCCGAGTGGGCATAAGACATAACTGAATGAGAACCATTGAGAATGGATAAGATAATGTCAAATAATAAATTTGTTAGTGAGAAGTGTTATTTAGTACGATGATGTTATCTATGAATTACGAAAAGAGTAACTTGTCTTTGTTAGTCGAGCAAAAACAAAGATAGTCCGGGCATGTAAGTTATTATTAATACGGCTAAGAGTAGAATTAAAAAATAAGGAATGGTTGCGCGATAGAGTTCCATAACCGGTTTATTGAATCGATAACTGGCAATAAATAAATTCATTCCGACCGGTGGAGTAAAGTATCCCAACTGCATATTGGCGAGGAAAATAATGCCGAGGTGGATCGGGTTAATGCCGTAACTGATGGCAATGGGAAAAATGATGGGCATGATAATAACCAGGGCTGAAAAAATATCCAGCATCATGCCGAGCACAAGTAAAAATATATTGAGTAAAATCAAAAAAGTCCATTTGCTGTCGACGTGAGATTTGATGACCTCAAACAGGCGCATCGGGACTTCCGTGTCGATCATGTAGTTGGTCAGAGCAAGTGATACTCCAAGGATGATTAATATCCCACCCACCATCACCATCGATTCACGTATTACCTTCGACAAGTTGGTAAACGATATCTCTTTTAAAATTAACACTTCAACAATAAATACATATAGCGCGGTAATGGCTGCGGCCTCGGATACCGCAAAATAACCACTGTAGATCCCACCTAAAACGATAAAGGGCAGAGGAATTTCCCACTTTGCGGCGTTCAGGGACTTTAAAACATCAACCCGATTATATTTTTGTTTTGGCTTTTCGGCGACCGGGGTTCGTTTTTGCATCATGCTGTATATTGATAGCATGATAATCATCAGGAAACCGGGCAGTAAACCGGCAATAAACAGGTCATCAATGGAAACGGTTTGCTCGGTGCCAAGCTGTTGCACGACGACACCGTATAGAATCAATGGCAAAGAAGGCGCGAATAATACTCCAAGACTCCCCGAGCTGGTGATAAGGCCCAGGTTAAAACGTTCGCTGTAACCGGCTTCTTTTAAGGCCGGGTAGAGTAAGGCGCCCAAAGCAACAATGGTTACGCCAGATGCGCCGGTAAAGGCGGTAAAAATGGCACAGGTGATCAGAGCCATGATGGCCAGCCCGCCCGGTAACCAGCCAATTAATGCGTTGGTTATATTCACTAATCTCGTCGAAGCATTACTTTCACCTAACAGGTAACCGGCAAAGGTAAATAGTGGTATCGCAATTAATATAGGTGTATCAGCCAGGCGATATATCTCGATGGGCATCACAGCTAAATCAATGTCTTCCGCGCTAAAGCCGATCATTGCGCTGGCGGCGATGATGATAAACAGAGGCGCACCCAGCAGGGCGATAATGATCAGGATGAACTTGCTAATCATTATTATTTTCCTGACGATGATTATTTTGGCCGAAGTATTCTCTGAGACTGATAACAAAGTGGATGATAAACCGGAGAGTTATCAGACCAAAAGCAACCGGTAAAATCAATTCCACTATCCAGGCAGGTATGTTCGTGATCACTTTTGTTTGCGATTCGTATTCCATAATAACGTAGCGGATACAGTGGTAAGTTAATAAACCTGCAACGCTGGCGGAAAACAGGTTGACGAAGCTTTTGCTAAAGCTTTGGGCCTTTGCTGAGAGAAAGCGGGTGAGTAAATCGATACTGATGTGTTTATTTTCACGGGTTGCAGCCAGCGCACCTAACAAAGCGATCCATAAGACCATAATGCGTAACAATGGATCAGCCCAGATTATTCCTGAGTCAAAAATATTGCGTAGAAAAATTTGTGAGGTCGCGATCAGGATCATCGAGAATAGAAGAAAGGCAAGAATGCCATCTTCGATGCGATGAATTTTATTCAGTAGTTTATTTAATCGTACAAACTGTGTAGGGGAAGAAACGGACATTAGTTAGTTGTTTTTTTTGCGATATTCCTGCAAGAGGCCTGTTAAAACCGAATACATTTTTTCTGTGTAGAGTCCTTTTTCTTTTAAACTAATCGTCGACTTGTCAGCAATTTCCTGCCAGCGTTTTTCTTCCGCCGAGGTAAGATGAATGAATTCAATTCCTTGATGTTTTAGTGCGACACGTGCTTTCATATTATCTTTGCGGTTTAATATATCCAGCTCTTTGAATACATCGTCCATAACTTTAGTCACAATGGCCTGATCTGCCGGTTTTATTTTTGCAAAGGCTTTTTTGCTCATAATAAAGGTGCCAACAAGATAGATCAAAGGAATATCGGTTACGTATTTCACCTTGGTATGCCATTGAAAAGCGATGGTGGCGGTTGGGTTGCTGGCGATGGTGTCGATTAAGCCGGTTTGCAAACCCGTGTAGACATCCGATAAGGCTAAGGGGACGGGTGAGATTCCTGCGGCTTCATAAAGAGTTTGACTGATCTGATCCCCGGCGGGTAACCAGTTTTTTAATCGGATCAGATCATCCACTGTTCGAATACGATTGGTTGACATAAAGTAGGCAAAACCCCCTTCGCTGAGACCAAGCAGCTTAATTTCGTTAGAGTCGAGCCCAGATTTTATCATGGGATCCATGGCCTTACGTACATAGTCAACTTCATCAAAATCATGGAATAAAAGAGGCAGACTGTAAATCTGGATATCAGGATAAACATTTGCTAATCCCCCTCCGGTAAGTGCGCCACCGTG
>QILH01000077.1 GCA_003233255.1 Gammaproteobacteria bacterium
ATTTTTTGACGCTTTTCAATGAGTCGTTTACATTACCAACATGTCAACCGTTGCATCACCGCAAAAGTGATTTATCGCTAATTGTTTCCAACGCTGTTGCCCCGTACGTTTATCGAGGGTGCGCTCACGGTGATGGTTTTACCATCAACGGTTAAATCACCACCTGTTGACACTTCAATCAATCCGCCGCTCTGACCCACATGGATCATACCGCCTCCATCGCCTTTGAAAGTAATCGCTTTTGCCGCCTGTATGCTGGTATTGCCACGGGTTACCTGTATCTCAAGGTTATTCTCACGCACTTCGATCGAGGTATTACCATCCACGTCCACCAGCATATCTTTGGCGCTGTTGATGGTAAAATCTTCTACCTCGGCCTGCATTAATATGTGTTGTCCGGCTTCGAGTTTGGTGTCGGTGGCCGCATGACTTTTTATGTATTCGTTTTTGGTCATTAACTGTTGCGAGTTTTTGATTAACTCTTCGCGGTCATTGCCACACTCAACCGTTTGACTATCCCCGCATTCAAGTAACATGGTTTTCTTCGCATACTGCTCCATCTCACCTTCTTCGGTGGCCAGGCGTATTACATGACCTTCTTTATTCGCATCGAGGGTTAAGATATTTTTACGGTCGCGGGTAAACAGTTCGGTTTTTTCAAAACCACGTCGGTCTTCCATGCTCAGTTCGTTGCCCCCCCACGTGCGTAACACATTCTCACTATGATTGGGTGCAGCGACAGTATTTGGACTATCAGGGTTAGAGACTGCGCCTAAAATGATCGGCCGATCCAGATCGCCATTGGTACACACCACCGCAACTTCGGTACCCGCATGTAAAGGAAAATGCATCCCGTATTCATTACCCGTATAGGGTTGTGCCATTCGAACTGGATGACTCGCCAGTCCTTCCGCTGTTTCAGATAAATCAAAGGGCATGCGTAAGTGATAACGACCTTGCTCATCCACATAGGCATAGTCGCCGCCGGTGGTTTCTATCTTGGCGGTAAAGATGCCCTGCGCCATGGGTGCGTTTAGTGGGTCGGTACGAAACGGAATACCAGCGCGTAATAATCGTGCTTTATTGCTATAGGTTTTGCCTTTATTAGTTTCACCATAACCCTGTCCTGCGCGTTGGTCACCATGATGTTCAACTTCCAGAATCAGATATTCGCCATTTAATTCTGCAACAGGATGACCCACAAGGGTAAATTTCTGCCCGGGCACCAGGCCACGGCAATCGGTTTCGGCAATGTAGGTTATGCGCTGACAATCAATCGCCTGTTGACGCAGGGTTGCAATGCGATCGCCTTCGTCCAGAGTCTTAAAGTTTTCACCGTGCAAATAATTTACCCCCATGCCTTTTACATCCGAGGCCGATTTGGATTCGGTTTTTAAACCCGCTTCCGGGGTGCGATAGTTGTAATCTTTAACTCGAACATAATCCGTCTTAAGCACACAATGCTCGCGCAAGGCATGTACGGCTTCAATCGGTCGAGCATTACCAGTGATCGGTTGATAAAGCAGCTCTCCACCACCCGGTAAAATCGGCATGTCGGCGACGGTATCGTAGATCTGCATGATCGCCTGGGTGCTGGTCTGCTCAAAGGTATAAAACAGGCCGTGATGTGACATCATACGTTGAATAAAGTCAAAATCGCTCTCATTATACTGAACAACAAATTCGCGCTTTGGATAAGACCCCTGCGCATTGAATTTAAAATCGGCACTCGCTAAACCGGCACCTAATAGCACTTCCTGAACAATCTCAACGACATCTTTGTTTAAGAACACCCGGCTTTGTGTATTAAATCGCAAAGGATGCAATGGAGATGAAATGGTAAAATTAATCTCTTCGCGGTCAACCTTTTTACCCATATGTGAAACCGCTGAAATGACACCATTGATATACACTTCATCGGCATCCCAGGCCATCCGCAATTGGGCTGGCGTGCCGATAAAATCCTTCATCACTGGCGCATAGTCCAGCGCGATATTCACGGTGAAATGATAATCCTGTGAAAACCCATGATCGAGTCCTTTAAAGCCCAGTACTTGCAGCGTTTGTCCCTCCATACCTTTTAATTTAAGGTTGAAGTGATCCTGGTTCGCATTGACCATGTTGAGGTTTGGCATATTTGTAAAATCAGCGGCCATAGTTTAGTCCTTTACCTTTGCTTACTCGGTTGTGTATCCGATACATTAAATTAATCCATTTCAGTGCTGTTTAATAAAACAGTCATCGCCTGTCTGTATTTCTCAACTCTGGCTAAATCCGTCTCACTCACAGTTTTAAGTCGACTCAAGTCCATATTATCTTTTAAGTCCTGTAATTTAACCTTCTTCGCCAAACGATTGCTCTTAACCCGGCCAATAAATTGCAAATACGATTCACCTGGTAATTTAGTCAAACAACCCACGGCAATAATAACGTCATCATCGAAACCCTGTTGGCGTAAATCTTTCAAAGTAATCTCACTGTCTTCAACCACATCATGCAACACCGCAACAATCTTTTCTTTTTCATCATCAACCGCGTTCATTACACGCAGCGGGTGATTTATGTAATCCACGCCGGCTTTATCCACTTGCCCCTGATGGGCCAGTTTGGCGATAGATACCGCCTTGTCTAATAAGTTTTCAGTTTGCATTGTTGTTACCTGATTTACCTAGTTCATATATCTTTTGTATCAAAGGTGTCTGACCCCATTGCCCTAGTTCATATATCTTTTGTATCAAAGGTGTCTGGCCCCATTGCCCTGTAATTATAGTCATTAAACTTGATGTTGTTGGTGAGCATCTTCGACTGGCGATTTAAAGTATAAATTATCTGCCGGAAACGCAACTGTCCCACGTTGGCCGCCGCTACGTCCTGGGTTAGTTTTCCTATTTCTGGATAAGCAAACGCCATCATGGAAAATGAATTTCCCATTTGTTTTGATGTGTTATATTGTTTGCTTGT
>QILH01000069.1 GCA_003233255.1 Gammaproteobacteria bacterium
CCTCCCCATGAATTACCCTTTGAAACGATTGAAACCATATGGGGTTGGGCGGTAGATCATTGGCAGCTACGCCATGTTCCTGTGTGCGAATCAATTGAAGTACGTTAGCTGATCACACCGTCAGCGGCTCGATTAACGCCCAACATGGGCCAGAGATTGAAGAAAATCACCACTTTGGCCGATAGTAACAATATATAGTATAAATCAAATTCAAAATCGTATAAGTGAGTAATGGAAACGTCCAAAACAACACAATCTGCTCGTCAGGACAGCGCCGAAAATCAGGAAAACTATCTGGTCGCAAGTAAGACTGGGGTGATTGCCAAGTTAAAGCAATTAATTAAACACCATTGTATGGTAACAGCAACCTTTAATAACGGCACCCAATCAATCACCACCACGGTGCTGGAAGTATTGAAAGATATGGATCTGGTCGCATTAGATTATGGCGCCACGGAATCGGTCAATCTTCAGCTTTTAAACGCCGACCGTATTTTTTTCAAAACTAATCTGGACGGTATAACCGTACAATTTGATGCAAGCTCCGTCACAAAAGCAAGACTGCAGGACGAACCCGTATTTGCGATTCCTATTCCAGCCAGTTTACTGTGGATACAACGACGTGAATTTTTCCGGGTGCGCATCCCGCTCGGCACACCTGCATTTTGTGAAGTTAAACAGGTCGATGGCAGTTTTCGCAAATACAAACTCTTCGATATCAGCGCCGGCGGTTTATCATTGCATGATGAGTATCAGGATCTTGATTACGAAGAAGGCCTGGTTCTCAGTGCCTGCAAACTTGAATTACCGGATCACGGCCACGACACCGTCAGTCTGAAGGTTCAAAATTCATTCCCGGCCGACAATAGCAAACCAGGGACTGGACGCCGTATCGGTTGTGAGTTTGTCGGAATCGGCATGTCCTTTGGCGCCACCATTCAGCGTTATATCCATGCCATTGAGCTGGCAAGACGGCAACCCTAAAACTAAGAAATTATTCAGGTCGTTAATTTACCAGCATCGTAATAACGCTCAGAAATAAAATAAAACTCCATACTTCGATTGATTTGAGTGCCGATACAAATGTATTTGCACTGGCCGACAAGCCTGGCAGAAACAATCCAGCCTCATCACACAATTGCAGGGTTTTACGAGAAAAATGGCGTAACCAGCAGGGTACCGCTCCCGTCATGACATAGGGCATATACGCGGATTCAAGATTACTCTCTTTCGCCAACACACCAAACCAGTCGTGATAAGCCAGCTCAAAGAGTCTAAATTCTGACACATTCAAGATGGCCGCCGCCGCTTCGACTTGTTGCGCATCACCTTCTGCCACTGTTCTACAAGCTTTTAACATCGTATTGCCCGATTGCCATTGTCTCATCTATCGACGATGCAATTATCAGGCCGACCCTGTCTAAAAAGGCTGCCGCCAATATCCCTATTTTATCTAGATGATTACTAAGACAAAAAACCCGCATACACCATCAAACTAGCGCAATATATTCGACTTACGGTCTTAAAAGCCTGCGAAGATGGCACCAAGTGACAATTTTTAGCATAATGATGGCGTCACACCATGACAAGACTATTGATAACCATAACGATTTAGGACAGGAGCATTCCGGTGTCAGATAAAATTTACGATGTCCCCACTGACTTTGCCAGTAAAACCAACATCAACGCTAAGCAATACCAGCAAATGTACCAGCTATCGATCGACGATCCCGAAACTTTCTGGGCCGAACAGGCGGAAAAATTTATCAGCTGGGATAAAAAGTGGGACACGGTATGTGACTGGAGTTATGACAAGAATAGTTTATCCATCAAATGGTTTGAAGGTGCTCAACTGAATGTGTCGTACAATTGTATTGATCGCCATCTGGCTGACCGAGGCGATCAAACCGCGATCATCTGGGAAGGCGATGACCCGAACGACAGTCAGAACATCACCTATCAGCAATTACACGAACACGTTTGTAAACTGGCGAATGTATTAAAAGAACGTGGTGTTAACAAAGGCGACCGAGTGTGCATCTACATGCCAATGATCCCGGAAGCCGCGTATGCCATGTTGGCCTGCACGCGTATCGGCGCCGTGCATTCGGTTGTGTTCGGAGGCTTTTCGCCAGAGTCCTTAAAAGATCGCATCCTCGATTCGGATTGCCGTATCGTAATTACCGCCGATGAAGGCGTGCGTGGCGGTAAAACCGTTCCGCTGAAGGCCAATACCGATCAGGCCGTCGCCAGCTGCCCCAATGTGCACACCGTGTTAACGGTCAAACGCACCGGCGGCAACATAAACTGGAATGACAAACACGATGTCTGGTATCACGATTTAATGGCCGAGGCCTCGGCCGAATGTGCGCCGGAAAAAATGGATGCCGAAGATCCGATGTTTATTCTTTACACGTCGGGTTCCACCGGGAAACCCAAAGGCGTGTTACACAGCACCGGCGGTTATATCCTGTTTGCCGCGATAACAACCAAATACACCTTTGATTTACAGGAAGGCGATATTTACTGGTGTACCGCCGATGTTGGCTGGATTACCGGTCACACATATTTGATTTACGGACCGTTGGCTAACGGCAGCACGACTATATCATTTGAAGGCGTACCGAATTACCCCGATGCCTCACGCTTTTGGCAAGTATGCGATAAACACAAGGTTAGTGTTTTTTACACCGCCCCCACCGCAATCCGAGCACTCATGCGCGAAGGAGATGAACCGGTTAAAAAAACTTCGCGGGCCAGTATTCGTTTGTTGGGCACGGTGGGTGAACCAATAAACCCCGAGGCCTGGGAGTGGTATCACAAAGTCATTGGCGAACAACGCTGCCCGATTGTCGATACCTGGTGGCAGACCGAAACGGGCGGTCATATGATTACGCCGTTACCCGGCGCAACCCAATTAAAACCGGGTTCGGCCTCGATGCCTTTCTTTGG
>QILH01000012.1 GCA_003233255.1 Gammaproteobacteria bacterium
CCAGTTGGTCCACCCTGAAAATTTGTAATAACATAATCTATTGTACATAGACTCAAAAATGTTGGATTAATTGATAAGAATGTGCTTTGCTCGCCGTTTTCATCACGTACAAATCCTCTTAATTCGAACGATGGCCCAGTATTATCTATTTTAAATCCAATACAGTTACTGACTAAAGGCTCTCCGGTTACTAAATATGCAATTCCAATAGCTGATTTAGTATTTGAAAATGTCTCTAACATAATTTTTAAACTTCGCGGTTTTAACCAATTAAGAGCATTTCTTGTATTATTTTTTACGAAATTATAAGTAGAAATTGGAGTCGTAGAATTGACAGTTACCAATAATCCATCACCTGGAAAAGTTACAATTCCTGACGTTGGAATCACACTTTGACAATCAAATATTGTACGAAAATAATATCCAGGATTATTATAAGCATCAGTCCCATTTAGCTCGACATCTTTACTTATTGTTGGCACATCACCATTTGTTGGCAACTTAAACGTATTACCGAGAACGCTGTCAAAACCAAATATCCCATCTGGGGAAATATCAACATAATTATTACCGTTTTTAACCCTAATATTGGCAGTAACAGAGTTAACTACAAAATTTCCAGAAATGTCTCTGAATGAAATTGAATCTAATAGCCAGCCACCAAAATTACCTGCAGCTGCATTAATAATACCGGTAATATCGACATCAACGGCTGTAATCCTCCCTGTATTTGCATCAAGTCTCGTTTTTTCTAAGCCTAAAGCGCTATAGCCGATAATGGAATTTGCCTGTATTATAAGTCCTTGTCCATTAGATGCCTGACCAACAGTATAGCTAGTCTGTATTTGGTTACCAATGCCAATGACTACAATTCCTGCAGTAATATCAACAGTATAACTAGTCGTAATAAAATCTTCAGAAACAATATTACCGATAGAAATAGGATGCGCTTTTATGTCATAACTAGCCCCATCTACGGGTACCCACACCACCACCTCTTCGTTGCCTGCAGCATCGCCTACTAACCGCCAAGAGCTGCTACCTGCTAACTTAATAAATAGACGTGATGCTTTGTAGTTGGTATCACTAGGTGGATTAACAGACAACTCTAAGCCCACTACATTTAGGGTGTTCGCTGTATTGACCTGGGCCTGCACATTAATGGATAACGCCCGGCTGGTTTCGCTTGACGGATCAGGTTCAGCTGCTAAATTGGGACGAAGGTGCTGAATGCGAAGATTGGCTTCGGCGCGAGAACCAGACATGCCTGTATAATACGAATATGTCTCGCCAAATGGAGCATGTGCAACATAGCCTGCTGTTAACACGGTACCTGAAATTGGCGTATTGCCTTGATCAGCGACTAACGTAATGAAAGCGAGACCGGGGCCATCAATGATGGCTAATAATCCGCCTGGCGCACCACCTGCACCGCCACCAGATCGGGGCCTACGGCCAGAAGAAATGGAAAATACTGAACCCGGATCACCTGGGCCACCACTTAAATTATAATTTCCACTTGCACCTTCATAAATATTTTGCGCAATAATAATTAGTGCAGCAGCACCATTACCACCACCACCACCATTAACGCCGCCAAAGTTCCAACCAGACCATCCCCCTGTGGAACCAGAAGCCCCGCGTAAATCATTTGGAATACCAACCAAGTTGCTACCATCCCAACGGATATCAAATACCGGCATTGATGTCCAGGAACTTTCAACGATTCCGCTACGATATGACCTGGCTCGACCGCCTTCTGTAATACCAATAGCGCCAGGTGTGCCTAAAGAAAATCGATTGTTCTGACCACCTGAAATGGCGGGAGCACCAGGTATACCTCGGCCTACACCATTGACAGTGCCGTTACGTGTCCAACTCTTAAAGCGAAATTGAACATTGTCGCTAATGTCCAGGTTTGTATCTGGATCTAGGATTACATCGCCATTGAAACTATAAATTGCGGAAACATCATTGGCGTTGGCATCGCCAGTTAAAGAGCTATCAGCATTAATGTGCCAGGTATTATTAATTAAAGTACCGTTTGTTACCGTAGTAATATCAGTGCCGACTTGATAAACGCTATCTGGCAGAACTGTACTTGATGCATCGGCAATCGGAGTGGCCGCTAAACTGGATCCAAACAGCACAAATACTACGTCGCCAGTTATCCAATGTTTGCGTGTGCCTAAAATAATAAATGACCGATCCAGATTACCTCCAGTAATTGGATCACGGATTTTCGACGTTTGGCACCTTATAATATCACCACATTCCAACACGTTTAAATGAGGCATGCCAGTAACTGTCATTAACAATGGTGCACCGGCATACATGTCGCGCGCAGAGTCGCGTAGGCCTACTAGTGTCGCCTGAGTATGCGTATAACCAGTTAATCCCTCAAAGTTAAATTCAACAGGTGGCGTTGGGCCATTGTTTATATCAAATGATGCCTGGTCAAATAATGTCTGGTGTCTGTTCAGTTTTCCGGTATTGCGATCACGGTTCCAGTTAATTGTAAAGACATTATGAACCTGCTTAAAATCCTGTTTAAGGCGACCCCATTTAACGATGTTGTCGTCATTAAGCACGGCAATATAAGCTGAGTCTGGTGAGACTCGACCAAAGCGGCGTAACTCCAATTGGCCATCATTGCGTACACGCATAAAGCACCCGGCGAGTCGCAGCAGCTGCTCTTCAATAAATTTTTTTCCATCACGGTTTTTGAGTGATTCGAAACGGGTAGTAAATCCTAAAATGTCATTATTGATATCCCATAGATCATTACCTATGCCAACAAATGAACTAGTGGATACCCATTTTGTATCAATATTTAAATGCCAGTTCGATGGTAACGGGTCTGCCTGGCCATAAACATTGCCCGTCAGCAAAGCCAACAATAGCTTAACCAGAGGCAATTCAATGTAGATGTTTTCAACAACTGCGGTACGACGATCTGGTGTGTCGCTAATATCAATTTCATGTGCCAAAGCACGTGTGTTTAATGCGCCACGGGTACAATTATAAAATTGCACATCGGCTACTATATTAACGGTTGCACCTGCAAATTCATCAGTCAGGGTTTCCATTACAAAAATACGGTTAAATGTTGGTGATGTTTGAATGTTGAGAATTTTATCGTTTGAATCTGATCCAGTAACAACGATTTGTTGCCCTTGTGAGTAAATAGATAAATCAGTAATTACTGAATTAATCGATCCTTCTATGTTATCAAAACTAATATCGATGCCGGAAAGGGTTATCGGATCATCAATTTTATTTAATGCGCGAACAGTTTCTTTTTCCACATCGACATAAATGACCTTTTCATTCGGTGCATCCGTGTAACTAGTACCATGCTGATTGAATTCGAACTCAGTGGTGGAATACACTGGAATAACGGTGTCAGTATCGGTGATTGAATTACGCAGGTTGGTGTTGCGCTTATCAAAAACACTCTTACGCGTTAAGCGTTGTACATCTGAGCAACTAAAATCACATAGGCCGCCATCAAAGGACTCTTCGTCGATGATTTGGGTCTCGGTCTGAATGTAGTCGTCCCACACCAGGCCTGCACCGCCCATGTATACTCTTACAACCCTGTGACGTAAGCCCATTCCAGCAGCCAATTGTCCACTAATGAAGTTAGTAACTTCGCGGTTGGTATCAATCAGACTAAAATTGATCGAACCAATGCTTGACCAGCCCTTAATCGGTGCTAATTTTTGCGATGAACTGCTAATGCCATTGTCACGAATCGCGCTCCAGACCACATTAACGCCTACACCTGGTGGTAATGCACAATCATCATGCGAGGTGATGTACCAGTTTTGAGAAATATCATCTTCATCGAATTCAATCTCAAGTGTATAGCGCGGATCTTTATCTTCCGATAAATTAAAATCTGCGAAAGCGACATTATCAAATCTCATATTTCACGTACCGTAAAACTGATGCGAAAACTTTCAGTAGTACCGTGGCGTTTTTCTCGGTAATCACCAATACGCTTAACCTGTATAATATTGTTAGGCACTGCCGCAGTGCCGAATCGATCGAACGAAAATGATTCTCCGCCATCAGTGGAGTCCAAAAACTCATACCAATCGGGCAGGTAAACTTCTTTAATGCGGATTGTAACCAGGGAGTACTCTTTTGTTGTCCGATAACGCAATGTTTCAATTTTGCCACTTATTGATTCGTGCATTTTCTTTTTTGTTTTTGGGATTCGGTCATTCTTACCGCACATCATATCCAAGTCATAATCCGTATCCAAAACATGGTCAGCAATAATGGAACGCTTAGCGGTATAATTCACCGTGGTCATGCAACATTCTCCAGACCTTCGGTGAGTTCTAATCCTTGGCGAGAGTTACGGGTAAACAAAATGCGATCACCACGCTCAGTGGCTTCTTCGATATTTTCAAATATTGTTTCCATTTGCTCAACGCTAACATTGTCATTAGGTCGGCCGATAACATTAATTTCAGTAATGCCATTGCCAGATGACCCTTGCGTATCTTGTCTTCCTGCACTAACCGATCGTGCAAATGGATCCGCGCTAGGTAAGCCAGTGGATGGACTCGCGGAATATGTGCCTACAGCACCACCACCGCCAAAGCTGGCATTTTTGATCGCACGGATATTGACCAAACCT
>QILH01000076.1 GCA_003233255.1 Gammaproteobacteria bacterium
ATCGCAGTACCTCAGGTGGTTGGCGATATGAGGGGTTGCCCTGGGAACAATGCTAGGCTTTAGTGGTCATTAGTCTATGTACGTAATAAAGATAAAGCACCTGCTTTACTTCCTGGTTTTTTTCAGTATTGCTGTTGTCCTGGTGGCGAGGGTACATGCCGAGACATTTTCCAGTGGTGATAGGCAAAATACTTTGATCGAGTTATATACTTCAGAAGGTTGCAGCAGTTGCCCGCCTGCGGAAAAATATTTAAACAGTTTTAAAGATAATCCTGACTTATGGGGGACGTTTATACCCATTGCTTTGCATGTGGATTACTGGGACTATCTGGGCTGGAAAGATCGATATGCATCACCTGCTCATACCTTGCGGCAACGCCAATATGCTCGGGTTAATTTACAGGACACTATTTATACCCCCGGTTTTTTTGTTAACGGAGATCCGTGGCGGCGCGATTTTTTCAGTTCCAGCCCGGCGGCATCGAAAGAGCAAACAGGGAAGTTGTCAGTTAGCTTGAATAAAAACAGGATCAATGCGACATTTGTGCCTATACCAGGCGGGAATCAGCCACTTACTTTGACGGTTGCGATACTGGGGATGGGTTTGAAGACATCAATTAAGGCAGGAGAAAATTCAGGTCATACATCGATACATGAGTTTGTGAATTTAAAGTATGTAACAAAGAATTCAAAAAATTACAGCTGGTCTTTTGAATTTCCTGCTTTTGATCGAATGCAAGCGACTAAACTTGCTTTGGTTGCCTGGGTTAGTAAAGCAGGTGATCCACGCCCAATACAATCTGTCGGCGGTTACATCAAACGCTGAGATTATTTCTTGCCAAGAAAGGCCGTAACTTTTGATCCCAATTTGATTAATTTGATCAAGGTTGGGCTGGGTACCTGGCGCATCTGATCGTAGTAGGTTGAAATGGTTTCCATAAACTCGCGCACATCGCTTATGCGTTGTTTAATTTCTTTTGGCGTCTCGCGATCATTACTGCCTTCTAATTCACAGGCTCGTAACATGGTCAGGGTTGGGTCGATTTCTCGGCGTTTTCGCTCTTCCATAATCACGCTAAACATTTCCCAGAGATTCTTGAGCGATTCAAAATGATCGCGCCGATCCCCCATCCTATGGCTGACTCGGATGAGGCCCCAGCTTTGTAACTCTTTAATGCTGGTGCTGACATTGGAACGGGCGACACTCAAGGTCTCGGCTATTTCCTCCGCATGCAGTGGCTCGGGGGATAAATAGAGCAAAGCGTGTATTTGTGCCACTGTTCGGTTGACGCCCCAGCGGGTTCCCATCTCCCCCCAGTGGAGAATGTATTTTTGCATAATCGGCGTTAGTTTCATGTTCAGTCATTCTTTTCAGTCAATACTGAAAATATTGAATTCCAGTCCTGCTGTCAAGTGAATTTCGTAAACTGATTCAGGTCGATTTTTCGTTCTGACTTCCGGATAACGAATAGTGGGTTCCAGTAATGGAGGATATGGCTTAAATAGTACGGTATTTTTGTTTCAGCTTAGTATTCGTGACGGTATAGTCTGTTAAACTCGTACTTCTTATATCCGATAACAAAGATAAGCCTTTTAAATCCGATCTCATTGTATGCTTGAACCAAAATTACAATCCATCGTTGAACGACTTTGCCGTGACGGTTGTCAGCAGGTAAATATTTATATACAGGAGATTGAGGCTCTTCGGTACCCAGAGTCGATGCTGGGTGTATCAGACCAGGATCAAAAACGAATTTTGGCCGAATTGAAGTCGATTATGTCGGTTTATGAACAGAGTGAAAATTAGCCCAGTTAAATTATGTTCAGCAACCTGGATAAATCTTAAAGAAAATCAGACCAGTTAACACGGCTATCGCCAAACACGAAAAAGGGTGGGTTGAGCAGACTTTCTTTTGTATTGTAAGGTAAGGTTTGCATGTTGGTGTCCGTCAGAAATCCTCCTGCCTGTTCGACGATACAATGGGCGGCGGCCGTGTCCCACTCGGAGGTTGGCCCCAGCCGTGGATAGATATCGGCCTTCCCTTCGGCGACCAGACAGGATTTTAATGAGCTGCCGATACTTAATAATTCATGCTCGCCAATGTTGGTTAAAAACCGGCTAAATTCGGGGGTTTGATGTGAACGGCTGCCAGCAATAATCACTTTATCACGGCGTTGTCTGTTAACCTGTATGGGTTGTGCTTTGTCATTTCGTACCTGTTTGTAGGCTCCCAGATCATTCGCCGCATAGTAACTGACATCGGTGACGGGAACATAGATACTGCCCAGTATGGGTTGATGTTTATGGATCAAAGCAATGTTTACCGTGAATTCACCATTACGTTTAATAAACTCACGTGTACCATCAAGTGGATCAACCAGCCAGTACGTTTCCCAGCGTGCGCGGTCATCGAGTGGAATAGTGGTCGATTCTTCAGACAACATTGGAAACTCACCTGCAATCTCCTCAAGCCCATCATCAATGATGGCGTGTGCGGCCATATCGGCTTTGGTAACTGGTGAATTATCCTGTTTCTGAATGACATCAAAATCCTGCTGATAGATATCCATGATGCGCGCCCCCGCCAGTTGCGCTAGTTCAACCACTGGAGGCAGTAATTTGCTTAAATTGATTTGCGTCATAGGCTGGGCAATACTTGTTGTGTTGCAATCAGAGAAGGCGTTAAAGCTGGCACATTGTGCCAGCTTCTGTCGATTTATGCTATTTCCGATTCAGACTTATTTGCTTAGAGATGTTTTTGTTTGAAGTGAAATTTAGTATGCAGGCGGCCTTCAAAAATGGTATCAATCTTGACGATACCGTCCATTTTTCTGACATCAAAACCGCTTTGAGTCACTGGCTGAATGTCGATTAGTTCGAGGTTAGTTTGGGTGTAATTTAGATCCAGGGAAACATGTAAAGGAAAATATCCATCCAGGAATCGAC
>QILH01000307.1 GCA_003233255.1 Gammaproteobacteria bacterium
ACAGTGAAAAATTTACGGGTCGGGCGCATCCTGATAAAAGCTCAGACTGGAGCAGCAATATTCCGGTTATGGATACCGGCCCCGTTTTTATAGACAATGACCGGATAGCCTTTACTAGTAACCGGGAAAGCGGTTTTTATCGCTTTCAAATGTTTACGATGGATATCAACGGACAAAATATGGCGCTGATTGGACACCGAGCCTTAAATCAGCAACTGCATCCTAATGTGCTTAAAGACGGACGTATCGCCTATACCAGTCACGATATCATGCTGCAAAAAGTAGCTAATAATAACTATTCACTTTTCACGATTAATCCCAGTGGCAGTTTTCCTTTTATTCTCGCAGGCAAACAAGATGCGACAAAATTATCTTACCATTACACCACCCAACTGTCTGATGGTGATATCGTTTCCACCCTTTATTACAACCACAATAATGGTGGCATGGGCACCCTGTTAAGATTTCCGATTGACCCTCCGGGTCCCGATTTTGAAAATAAAACGTATGCTGAAGACTGGCGTATGGGGAATAGAATCGTACGATTTACGCGACCGGGTGAATTTCGTTTAACACCCCAAGCCGATGCAGAAGATTCACCTGAAGATCTCTATAGTTCTTCCGCTGATTACTGGAATCACCCCAGTCGCCAACCCAGTGGGCGAGCCATTACCATTGGTGGAACAACCGTGTTTACCGATAAGTCATTGGTCAAAGTCAAAGGCCGGTTCACTCATCCCTCCGGTGCGCCTGATAATAATTTGTTGGTTACCTATACCATTGGTGCATCATCTACCATGGGGGGTTATGGTGGATCACTCAACGATAAAATGGAGAGAATGGGCAAAGATGGGGGCTTATGGTTTGTGCCATTAGACGCTAACAGCACACGAGCCGTTAATCACATTGTTGACGACAGCCAGATTATTGTAGATTTCCCTGAATACCATGAAATTTTTCCACGAGCCGTTGTGCCCTATAACCGTATTTATGGTACCGCTAGACCGGGTTTAAATCTTGATGGAACTGAGACCGCCTTTGTCAAAGTCGATCCGAACTTGGGAGAGCAAGACCCTCGTTTAGCCAAAGGTTCACCTTACGGTTTATCCGGTGCATCTTCCTTGTATGACCGAGAAACTCGCTCAGCCAACGGCACCCCTTGGAACATGTATGACGGCGGCGGATATTTATCCGGCAGAACTTATATGAATCTCGCTGCCAGTGGTGCTGAGCTTGCCATTTTCGATAACGAAGAAGTGTATGGGATTCGCGTCACATTGCCGATTCCTAATTACCCGAATGGATATTATGGTGGAATCGAAAAATGGTCGGGAGGACAAGAACATCACTTAAGAATTTTAGGTGAGTTTCCTGTTAGAAAAAGTGATAGTTCGTTACGGGATCAGCAAGGTAATCCGGATACCAGTTTTGTTGTCAAGCTACCCGCCAATACGCCCTTTTTATTCCAAACACTCGATAAGTATGGCATGGCATTAGATATAGAAACCAGTTCTCGATCTGTCGCACGAGGCGAACGGCAAATGTGTGCTGGCTGTCATGTTCATACGCGGGAGGGAATGGACCCCTTCGCGTCGGTTGCCATGCAAAATGTTAACGCGCCTTACGGTGATTTTAGTGGGATCAGTGCGCCCTTGTTTTCCGGTTTGGATGCTAACGGCAATCCCGTTGTACAAACTGCCGCAAGCATTTACGACGAGTCATTGGCCCCAGGCGTCACGAGTCGAAAATCATTTGCGGTGGATTGGGACAATGGGATTTCTCAGCTCATAGAAAACCGATGTGCGTCCTGTCATAGCGAAGGGGAACATGCCCAAGAACTTACTGGTTTGCGCCTGGATGGAAATAAACGCACATTCGATTTACTCAGTGGCAGTAAATATACCCGGGAAGACGGAGTAAAAATTAGTGGTTCGACAAAACCGGGCGATGGGTTAAATGACGTCATTAATAATACGCCGGGCACCGATCGCATCACACAACGATACTCGTGTTGCACCGATTCACGCTGGCTTTCTTTTAATAGTGCGAGGTCCAGCATGTTGATTTGGGCACTTTATGGCGAACGTTTAGATGGTCGCAACCCAGAAACCGGTTTGCCTTGGGGTGCGCAGGGGGAATTTGTACCCGCAGATAAAACCGGTCTAACGGGTGTTCCCGTCGATGGTATCGGTAGAGAATACCCCGATATATGGCCTAAAGTCGCTGAACATTTAGCGTATGTTTCTGACATGCCTGAATCTGAAAAACGATTACTTGCCCGGTGGATTGATATTGGCGCGCCGAAATTAAATGTGCACGATGATATGGACAAACCGGTGATTACCGTCACACCAGTAGTAGATAACGGGAAGGTTACAACCCTTTACATTGGTTTATGGGATGATTCCGCATTGGATTACGACAGTTTTAACGTCATGTATAATGGCACCAATATTACCCCGGCTATTTCAGAAGGCACCGACGTGGTTGAGCTTACATTGCCTGAACCCATTACCAAAGACAATGCAAATAATGTTGAATTGTCGATTGAAATTTGGGACTCACCTAATCGGAGCTTTAGTTTACGTAGGCCGAACAAAAACGCTAAAAATAGAGCACAAATGGTGTTAGCTGGCTCCGGTGTTTTTCGAAAACTGAATAACAGTTGCAATGACTGCGTGAAAATTGAAGCGCCTAGCATGCCTTTTGGACTCATGTTAAAAAAAATTAAGTGATGCGTAAAATATATCAAACCATAAAGCAACTGACGTTAATCTCCACAGCCATTATTACTATAAGTTACGCCCATACACTCTACGCGACAAATGATGTCACACCGTTAGGAATGGGCGCGAAATAACTTCCCGTTTTAGCCGATCTGCTTCAGCTCCTCATTGAACGTTCTTCAATCAAAAAATACTCACTTTAGCCCGGCTAGAGCTGGTTTTTCCTCAATAAGCCTGGGAGCCACCAAGCTCTTTTTCCAGCTCAGGCTGATAGATACAAAAACGATTTCGCCCGCTGTTTTTTGCTTGATAAAGGGCTTTATCTGCTTTAGCAATCAAACTCTCCAAAGTATCATCTACAACCGGCTGTAAACACATGACACCAATACTCACCGTAATAAAATCAGACACTTTGGAATACTCATGTTTCACCGACAACGCTTCAACGGATTCGCGAACCGCTTCGGCAATAAGCGAAGCACCTTCCATCTTCGTATCAGGCAACACTACCGAAAACTCTTCCCCTCCGTAACGCGCAACAACATCACTGGCACGTTTGAGTCCGGCTTCCAGTGCTGTCGCGACTTGTTGTAAGCACAGGTCACCTTGCTGATGACCATAGCTGTCATTAAAAAGCTTAAAAAAATCGACATCGATAATCAGTAAACCCAGATTTTTCTTCTCCCGTATCGCGCGACGCCACTCCTTGGATAAGTAATTATCAAACCCTCGGCGATTCAATATGCCAGTTAAAGCATCTCGACAAGACAAAGCTTCCAGCTCTCTGTTTTTTCTCTCTAACTCCGTCTTTAATTGTGTTAAATCGTTGTATGCGGCATCTCTTTGTTGCTGAGCCAAATAACTTCGAGAGTGCGCTTTTAATCGTGCGATAAACTCTATTTTCTCGGGAGGTTTGACTAAATAATCACTTGCACCAAGAGCAAACGCTTCACTTTTCGTCTGCGGATCTTCTTTTGTTGTTAAAACAATAACGGGCACCGATTGAGCAATCTGATCTTTTTGGAATTTTTTCAATAAGCTCAAGCCATCCACACCAGGCATCACCAGGTCTTGTAAAATAACAGTGGGCCTAAAAGAATGAATTTCAATAAGTGCTCGATGGGGATCTGAGCAGTAATGCATTTCTATCTCTGGATCATCCATTACCATGCGACGAAAAAATTCAGCAATAATGCGCTGATCATCAATTAACAACACCCTCA
>QILH01000194.1 GCA_003233255.1 Gammaproteobacteria bacterium
GCATGGATCCGGCCCGCGACACCATCCTGATTGAAAACACACCCATCGATTACCTCGATTTTGCCTCACCGGTGTCCGGGCTGGGTTCAAAAATCGGCTTTGATGCGACCAACAAATGGCCGGGCGAAACCAGCCGTGAGTGGGGCACGCCCATCAGCATGAGCGAGGAGGTAAAACACCATATCGACGCAATCTGGGACGAGCTCGACATCCTGTAACGACTCTATTTTCAAATAGACACCAAATTTCACTAAAACTAACCGCATATGGATCCGATACCTTTTAGATAGCCTTATCCATAAGCCGAGCACAACGTGAACGAAAAAACCAATAATCCTCCTACCACGCCAGATACTGACGACGTGGAATCAACCGAGAGTGTTGATGAGTTGCTTAACGCAAATAATGATGAAAAACCTATAAGTGATAAGCTCCCTGACGACACCCCTGATTTAGAACCCAATTCCGATAGCCGCAATAATTCACGCGTCAATCTTAATCGCCCTATATTGATCCACCTGTCCAACGGTGAAACGGTAAAGGCACACATGATAAATATATCGAGTGATGGTCTGGCCTTTGAGTATCCCGCACCGGCCGAAGCAGGGGCTACCTTTGTCCTTCTTTTTCAGCTGGTCGGAAAAGACGGCATTGTAAATATTCAGGCCGAAGGCATCGCCCGACACTCGCACGTTAGATCGGAATCATTTGTTACTGACATTGAATTTACTAAAATCGCAGAAGAACACGTCGAAACGATCGAAGCGTTTGTCGAATATAGACTTTCAGCAGCAAATCAACTAACTGGCTATCCATGAGTCACTATCACCGTAGTTAATTATTTTTTATTAAATATCTGTAAAGCAGACTCTAGCGTAGGATAGCGCAAGTTTATATCCAGCTCAGATAGCATGCGGCTATTATCTATTCGGCGCGATTCTCGCAGGTAAGACAACATGCCCTTGCTGATCTCTTTTTCCGCCTGTTCCCAGTCTAGCGCTGGCGGTCTCGGTAAATCAAAATGATCCGCCAGAGTAAAAAAATACTCCGTCATATTAGAGTGGCTACCATCACTGACATTATAGATTCGAAAGTCAAACGTACTGTTTGCCGCCGCCACACAGATCTGTGCCAGATCATCTTCATGGATGCGATTGGTTTTAGGTGCAAGTTTTTCCTTTAACACCGGTACGCCCTGTTTGATTCTTTTTAAAGGCAAACGTCGAGGCCCATAAATACCACCCACCCGCAACAGGATCAACGGCACATTGTATCGTTCACACCAGATTTTTAACTGCGATTCCATATCAAATCGACGCCTGGCACGATCCACCTTCGGTCGAGGTAGTTGATCCTCGTCAATCAGCTCACCGCCACAATCACCATAAACACCGGTGGTACTGATGGCAATAATACGAGCGGGTTTAACTAACTGAACCGATAACGAGGCTAGGAAATGCTGGCAGCGAGTATCTTTGATTCCACCCGCAGGAGGAGGAATAAAATAATACAACAAGGTTGATGTCGACATTTCGGGTAATCGCGGCTCCAGATCGTCCAGGTTACATTGCGCCGATGCAATACCCAGGCGAGCCAGGATAGCCGCCGAGGGCGCACAACTCTCAATGCCGGTCATTTCATCCACTGAGGACAGCCACAAACCGGCAACACGCCGACCAATATCACCACAACCGACGATCCAGACACTGCCATAACTTGTATTTATTGAGTTCATTAAGCGATAATGCCGCGCTATGAGTTGAAACCCAAGCATTATTTCTCTAACTTGACACGCACTTCAATGACATGACATTTCACATTACCTTAAGCCAAAGCGGGCACCAGTTTCCCGTCGATGAAAACGAATCGGTGCTGGATGCCGCCATCCGACAGGGCATTGGTTTACCCTATGGATGCCGCAATGGCCAATGCGGCAACTGCCAGGGCAAGATTAAGTCGGGCACGTTTCGTTACCCGCACGCGGTTTCGGCATTAAACCCGGAACAACAGGCTAATGGACTGGCACTGTTGTGTCAGGCCTACCCAACGAGCGACCTGGCCATCGACATCAATGAGCTTACTCACACTAAGGATGTACCGACGCGTCGTTTCCCGGCAAAAGTCGCCGGCATCAATCAGATCAATCACGATGTCATTCAGATACTCCTGTCGTTACCAGCAAATTTTCGTCTCGCATTTTTTGCCGGCCAATATTTAAATTTTATTCTTAAAGACGGTCGCCGCCGCAGTTTTTCTATTGCCAGCGCACCTCATGAAGACGGACAAATCGAACTCCATGTCCGTCATATAAAAGGGGGAGAGTTTACCAGCGAAGTTTTTGATGGCATGCAGTTAAAAGATATCGTCCGCATTGAAGGCCCAATGGGCACTTTTTTCTTACGCGAAAAAAGCACTCGAACCGCTATCCTAATGGCAGGCGGAACAGGCTTTGCACCGATCAAAGCCATCGTTGAGCATGTGTTAACAAAAAAACTGCAGCGTGACCTGCATATTTATTGGGGCGTTCGCCAATTTTCTGATCTGTATTTTCATGAACAGACTCTGCATTGGTCGCAGCAGAATGAAAACATCCATTACACCCCGGTGCTCTCAGATAATGATACCGCCAATAAATGGTCAGGACGTACCGGCTTTGTGCATGAAGTCGTTTTACAGGACTTTAAAGATTTAAATAATATTGAAGTCTATGCCTCTGGTCCACCGGTTATGGTTTACGCCGGACGCGACGCCTTTGTTGAACAAGGGATGGACTCAACACACTATTATTCCGATGTGTTTGAGTTTTCTAAAGAAAAATAGGGGTCAGAAAAAATAGGGGTCAGAGACGTATTAATTATTCAGGATTACATCCTGAAAAAAATAGGGGTCAGAGACATATTTTTCTATTTTTTTAAGCCGACGCGGGTAATACCGGAAAATTA
>QILH01000117.1 GCA_003233255.1 Gammaproteobacteria bacterium
GAAAAGGTCGGGGGTTCAATTCCTCTCTCCGGCACCAGTTCATCTTTCCCGATAGATTAAGTTATGTGCGCAGTTCTGGCTTGCTGACACAAATTCCAGTCCACCTGTCGTTAGGCTAATTTTGTGCACCCCGTATAATTCCAACCACTATATTTATATTCTCTCAGCTCCACCCTTTTATGGGTACGGACGGCGGCAGGTTTAACGTGCTCTAAATATATGGCCGAATTAATTGACGGATCTCAAGACACGCCTGTTCGACATTATTGAATTCTAAAGTATAACTATCGCAGGCTCTAGCGATCTTAGTTGCCGCAGGTAAGCCGGATTTTTCATGGCAGAGCTGGTTTAAGGCATTGGCATAGATCTTTGCGCTTGCCAGTGCCGGGCTGATGGCCTGGATGCTAACCTCATGTTGCTCGGGCTTGTAATGCACAAAAAATATATGGGTGATTTTAGCGGTACCGACCGCAACGCCTGCGGCTAGATTTTCTACCGGGATATGTTTGGTGCGGCTCGTAACCATGGCCGTTTGTGGTAGCAGGAAGGGGGCGGGCGGATCCTGTTTTACGCATATAGCGTGCGGATAGCCGGTGACATGCATGTTGTTAAGATCAATGGGACTTAACTCATCTGAAAAATATTCAAAGCCGTGGTGTGTCAGTGCCCAGCTGGTGGTTGACTTGCCGGCGCCTGAGTGGCCAATGATCAAAATGGTTTTAGTGTTGAATGTTAATGCGGCGGAGTGTAAAAAAAATAGATCGGGTCTGAGTTTCTGTAATTCGAGCGTTAAATCCTTTTCAAAAAAGTAAATAAAATCGGCGGTGTTATCATAGCTATACGTTTCATTACCTGCACGTGTAATATGATAGTGTCCACTATCTGTTTGGTATGACGTGCTGTAATCGATTTGCGCACCGCTTGTAGCGGTGTGAAAGAGTCCCGAATAATTTTTAGTTAACATGGCTGATGTGTGCTCATCAGCAGAGATGTTAATGGCAATATTCGCGACGTGTAACTGCAACATGATTAAATTATGGCTTTGATAATATCGTTTGGGTATTAAAAAAGGCTATCTGTTTTAGCAGATAGCCTTTTAATGAATTTGTTAGTCTGAGAGACTATACAAATTAAAATAGATCATCTGGGCCGATTGTCAGGTATTGGTGTTGGGTTGGTTTTAGGACGACCGGGTGACGCATTTTGTGATCCATAGGCATGCACACTCGGCGCAACAGCCATCGTGATCACAACCGGGGTCGCATAGGCCGCTGTTTTAATGAACTTACGACGTGATTCAGATACTTCCGTTTTAACTTCTTTCTTACTCATGATTTTCTCCTATTATGTCCGTATAACCCATTGGTTTAAACTTTAATTAAATTCTGTTCCTGCAGTTGCTGTAGTGTTAATTCAACATCTTTTTTGGCAACATCCAGGTCAATACCATAGTGCTCAGCAATGTGTGAAATTATCTCATCGGTCGTAGTCTTACCATTTAGACACGTCCAGATTTCACTTGCGGTTGCATTGAACTGATGTATTTGACCTGATTCCTGATCTAAAACGACCAGTTCCCCATCAACAATCTGCTCAACCAACTCAGCATTTTTATTATATATTGGCAATGCCTTAGTACCTTACTTAATGTGGCTAAGCATACTAAGATACGTCGTTGCGAGCAAGTTGAATGTGTTGGGATTATCCGGTTTCACAGATAAATATCAATAAAAACAATATTTTATAGTATAGCGGGTGATCGAATTAGAATTAAAAGTAGTTCGATACCATTATTATTTTCGTCATTTGATCTCTTTTTTCATGCATTACAACACTAAAACTATGCGTTATTTACGGTATGGTGCTACAAAATACGCATAGTTATCTATAGTGTAAGTAGCGGATAAGGATGTGCCTGACAAAGCAACTACACAGACTAAGCTTATTTAAAATTGAAGCTATCGAAACTGTGATAATAACGGCTGATATGTATCAAGCTAAAGACTCATTGGCTTTGTACCTATGCTAAGAAGTTGATCTTATTGGTAAAATATGATTTAGTCGCATCTCTATAACCTGAGCATATGTAGTTGAACTGGTAAAGACATACAAATGACTGCCACGGCAAAAGTAAAAATCAAAAGAAGCAGCAAGACCTTCGGTCAGTTTGCGAATCTGCCGTCGGCATTTAAAAGCCCACCCAAAGGGTTGGCCGATAAAGCAATGGTGATTGCCAGGATCGATGGTTTGAAACGTTCTGTGGTAAAGCAGCTGCAGGAGGCCGCCAGCCAGTTAGCCCTGATTAATCGCTACAATATTAAAAACGATAAAAGGATTGAGCTGGTTAATGCGATCATGGTGTCGGTGTATGGAAACATGTTCAAGCATTACCAGAAATTTCAAACGAATGTTTTGTCGTTGCCGGAAGGTAAAGAGCGGCGTGAAGTAATCCTCGCCTGTATTGATATCACCGAGCAGGCGGCGATTGCCTGTAAGCATTATTTCAAAGAAATCTATTCGTCTAAATCATTGGGCTATCGTCTCAATCGATCTAAATGCATTGATATGGGTGTGCGCATACTTGAACTCTTACGTATGGAACAACGATTTCGTGCCTTGCGCCATCAAAAACTTCCGCCCGCCGCCTGGCAGGATATTAATCGTGTTTTTTTCTCGTTATTGGTACATGCCGATATCGATGAGCCGAGAGAACTATTAGGTTACATTGGTACCTGGGCGAAAAAGGCGTCGATAAAAAAACAGAATGCCAGTGCCAGTGCAAAAAAATTATATTTATCGATTCAGTTATTCGGTTTGCTGGATGCGCCAAGTTGGTCGACGCGTCTTTTTCATGCCGCGGATGCCTATCTTGAGCATATTAGCGATGCGATTACGATCCATACCGATGATAAGACTGAGCTTGAACCCGGCTGGTTGATT
>QILH01000071.1 GCA_003233255.1 Gammaproteobacteria bacterium
TCCTGATTAGCCGCCAGTTCAAACCATTTCGCCGCCGCCGCCGAATCCTGATCGGCGCACTCACCTTCCAGATACATAAATCCCAGCCCATGTTGAGCGATGGCATAACTCTGCTCAGCGGAAGCCTTCATCCATTTATAGGCATTATCACAACTTTTGACCACACCCAGGCCATTTTGGTAAATAATCGCAATTCGGTGCTGGGCATCCGCATCACCGGCTTCCGCAAACGGCATAAATAGCCTCAAAGCATCGGCAAACTGCTTGGACTCAAAGGCCGCCATTGCGCTTGCCAGGTTAATATCGTCTGAATCGGCCATACTGTTCTCCGTTATTTAATCGATATGAAGGCTAAGTCCTTCACTATATTAATATTTTCTAACATTAACCGTATCCACAGCCGGTTAGAATATCCCAATCGGGCAATCGGGTATTTCCGAATTAACTTTCCCTATTGGGATATACAGCTAAGTGATTGTCATCGTTATACTTCAGCCCATTTCGTGAAAGAGGAAAGCCTGTGAGCACAGTTTCTGTCAATTCGCTAACCGATTCGGAACTGGCCTTACGGTCCAGCATCGCCAAGGTTGCGACTGGCCCAGAATACAGCAAAGACCTGTCTTATGACGAGGCCTACGCGGCCATGTCTCAGATCTTGTCTGACAGCGCTGATCCCGTTCAGGCGGCAGTATTCTTCATTGCCTTGCGCATGAAACGCGAGACAGATGACGAAAACAAAGGCGTTCTGCAGGCCATCATCGACATCGCTCAGATTGCTACGGCGGACGTTCCAGAAGTACTCGATATCGCAGACCCCTATGATGGCCATACTCGCGGCCTGCCAATGGCGGCGTTTATCGCGCCGGTAATGGCATCATTAGGGATGCCTTCGGTTTGCCACGGCCTGGAAGATGTGGGACCCAAATTTGGTATCACCCACCGCAAGGTTTTACGCGCGGCGGGTAAAAACGTCGATATGACGGTTGAACAGGCAACAGCACAACTTGCCCAAAGCGATTCTGCCTGGGCCTATGTCGATCAAGCCGCCTACGCACCAAAATTACATGATTTGGTCGATTTGCGGACACGAATAGTAAAAAGGCCGGTTTTGACGACGGTTGAGGTGTTGGTTGGCCCTATTCGCGGTCAAAAACAGACCCATCTGTTGACCGGCTATGTGCATAAGGCCTATCCACCGATTTATGCGGAATTGGCACGCTTTGTTGGGTTTGATAATGCGATGATCGTACGCGGTGTTGAAGGCGGCGTGATTGCCTCGATGCAACAACCGGCTAAACTGTTTAGCTACACCAACAAAGGTGCGGAATCGGATGTTGAGATAAACCCAAAAGACATGGGCATTGAACAAGAAAGCCGAGCGGTACCGATTCCGAAAGAATTAAAAAACACGGTCAACAAAGAGCTCGACGTAGCGGCGGCCGCGACTCGCACCGCCGAGCTTGGAGTGGATGCCTTAAATGGCACACAAGGCCCGGCCTTTGATGCACTGGTATACTCAGCCTCCATTTGCTTAAAGCAATTAGGTCGGGCTGATGATTTTGCATCGGCAGCAAAACAGGCTCGCGATGTACTGACTTCGGGTAAGGCGCTTGCGCATTTTAATGCAGGCTGATTTACCTAAAACGAATTTAGTTTATATAATTCTATTTTAAATACATTAAAGTATCGATACTTAAGAGGAGATAACGATGAACTCACAGGACTTAAAAATCTATCACGATCACGTAGATGCAATGGAAAAAGCAAATGTTGACCCTGAATACGTACAAGGTTGGCAAGGTGGCTTTTTGATTAACCCAATTCGCGAAGAGCAACGTCTTAACGACGTTTACAGCAGTGGTTTTGATGATGGCACCGAACGTAACATGGATAACTTTAAAAAGTTTGCTAAATAATTAGCTATTTTAAACGTTACCTTTAAAAAGGCGGGTCGCTCCCGCCTTTTTTATTTCTTTAAATAAATCCTTTCAATTTTGTTCAGGCCAGTAAAGCAACACTCTTGGCCTGTGCATACACTTGCTTACCCGGTTTCAAATCAAGAATCGAAGCTGATTTACGGGTAATACGCGATAACATTGGCACCCCGCCGACTAATAGCCTTATCGTAACCTGTGCTGTACCTTCATGTTTGATTTCATCGACCACCGCTGGAAAAATATTTAAGATGCTGGTATCAGATTGATGCTGTAACGTAATGCTGACATCACGCGCCAGCACTCTCAATCGAGCCAGTTTGCCGACTGCCAGGTCGTGACGTGTTACCGAGAAACGATTGCCGGCAAGATCAAGATACGTCAGATTAAACTCATCATCATGCCCCACTACTTTTGCTTCGAGAAGTGCCTCAGCATCGTTGCCTCTGGCAAGCGGAAGATCTAGACGGGTCAGCATATCACCAATCGAGCCAGATGCGGTTACGCTACCCGCTTCGAGTAAAACAAGATGATCCGCCAGGCGGGCCACTTCGTCAGAAGAATGACTTATGTATATGATAGGAATATCAAGCTCAGTATGCAGCGATTCCAGATAAACAAGAATTTCCTGTTTGCTTTTTTGATCCAGCGCGGCAAGCGGTTCATCCATTAACAATAATTGAGGGCTAACAACTAATGCGCGGGCGATTGCAATTCGTTGTCGCTCTCCGCCAGATAAATTAACCGGTTTTCGATCCAGCAGGTGTTTGATACTCAATAATTCAACTGCCGTATCAAGTTTAATTTTTCTTTCAGAAGCTGGAATACGCTTATAACCGTACTCAAGATTACCTCGTACATTTAGATGTGCAAATAAGCTGGTTTCCTGAAAAACATAACCTAGCGATCGTTGGTATGTCGAAACAAAATGGTTTGCCGTCTGCCATTTCATGTCACCCACTTGCATAAACCCATTTTTGTGATGATCAAGAC
>QILH01000220.1 GCA_003233255.1 Gammaproteobacteria bacterium
GCATAAATTCGCGTCCTTGTTTGCTATTCCATCAGAAAGGAAATAGTAACTTAAAACGCAAAAAAATAACATCTAAATGTAGCTATACCCATTCAGAATTGGAGGAACGGTTGAAGGTTTGTCTGGTTCACTCACTCTGCAAAACAATGGTGGCGATGATTTCACGACGATTGAAAATGGTGCGTTCGAATTCTCAAGGACTCTCAGCAACACAATTAATTATTCAGTTTCCATTTTATCCAAACCAACAATACAAGACTGTACTATTTCGAATGCTTTGGGCATAGTAATAAGGTACAGCGGTTACAGACATCCTGGTTATCTGTACAGATATTCCAGACAATACGCCTCCCACACCAATCAACAAAGCACCTACAGCGAACGCAGATTCTGATTTTAGTGTGTTCGAGAATGATTCAGTGTCCTTGGTCGGTAACGGAGTAGATGATGATGGAATAATCGTAACGCATGCGTGGTCCCAAACGTCGGGACCTAATGTTAACTTACTGCAAGCAGACGCACCCACATCAACATTTACCGCGCCAGCAGTTACTCAAAATACGGATTTATTATTTCAGTTTACGGTCACTGACAATGAAAATGCATTCTCATCCGCAATGGTGACGGTGACGGTAAAACCTAAGCCCATGAATCCACCCGAGGCCAATGCGGGTCCGGATCAAAGCGTCGATGAAGAAACAACGGTCACATTACTGGGCAGCAGCAGTGACTCAGACGGCACAATTATACGTTCTATCTGGAGACAAACAACAGGCCCCGAAATCACATTGGCCAACAACACCGCTCTCAACACAACCTTCACCAGCCCTACCGTAACAAAAACAACTCATTTGGTTTTCGAACTGATGGTAACTGATAATGATAACCTTACGGCAAGCGACTTCATCACCATCGCGGTACAAGCTGTCAATAGCCCTCCAACCGTAAACGCGGGTAATCTGAAAAATGTAGAAGCACAAACAGCGGTAACGTTGTTTGGTAACGCTAATGACAGCGATGGAAATATTGTTTCTTATTTGTGGCAACAAACTTCAGGCCCGAGCACACCGCTCACCGATACCAATAAAGCCAGAGCAACTTTTATAGCACCGACTATTACGCAGGAAACAGAGCTCACCTTCGAACTGACGGTAAGAGATAACGAAAATGCAATAGCGAAAGCTTCCGTTAGTATTATTGTTGCACCCATTAACAACCCTCCTGTCGTCACCGCGGGAGAAAATCAGAATGTTGATGAACAAACAAATGTCATTCTTACCGGTAATGCCGAGGATGGTGATGGAAGTATCATTGCCTACTTGTGGCAACAAACGACAGGTCCGAATGTTAATTTAGTTGATGCGAATAGAGCCACGGCAAGTTTTTCAGCGCCCGGTGTAGATCAGGATACTGATTTGACCTTTGAATTCACAGCGACCGACAATGATAATAGCAAAGTATCGGATACCGTTAGGATTACCGTAGTTGCAATTAACAGCCCGCCAACAGTCAGCACTGGCGATAACATTCGGACTCAGGAACAACATCAAGTGACGCTAACAAGCATTGCCAATGATCCTAATGGTGAAATCATCCGCTACCAATGGGAGCAAACGAAGGGGCCCACTGTAACTTTGGATAATGCGGACCGTGCGGACACCTCATTCACCGCGCCGGACGTCTCTCAAAAAACGGAACTTGAATTCACAGTTACGGCAACAGATAACGAGAATGCTAACGCAACGGACACCATAAATATAATCGTATTTGACTCTGCCGCTCGGTTCGAGGTAACCGGCAACGTCACCTTTGATTTAGTTCCGCATGGTATTAGTGCTGGTTTGGACTACAGCGCCACAACGGCAGCACCTATTCGAGAAACAATAGTTGAAGCCATTGATACTGACAGTGGAACCGTTAATGCGAGCACCACAACGGATGTCGATGGCAACTATCTTTTGAGTCTTCTGATTAACAAAGACTATTTTATTCGTGTGAAAGCGCAGTTAAAAAAAACGGGCACCCCGAGCTGGGATTTTTCTGTGGTTGACAATACAAGTAATGATGCCCTCTATGCCCTTGTTGGCTCAAACTTCAATGTTGGCGTGAACGATTCCACACGAGACATGCACGCCCCCTCTGGATGGGACGGTTCCAGCTACAGTCAAACTCGTTCAGCTGCACCGTTTGCCATCTTGAATGTAATATACAGCGCATTCAATAAAATATTGGCGGTACAACCTGACACTAAATTTCCAGCACTGAAAGCGAAGTGGAGTGTTACTAATACCTCGGCTCATTACTCAAAGTCTGAAAAGAGTATTTATTTAAGCGGCTTAGAGAACAGCAATACCGATGAATATGACCCGCATGTGATCCTGCATGAATGGATGCACTATTATGTGTACAACCTTTCTCGAAGTAACTCTCCCGGTGGCCGACATTTCATACGTGACACCCTTGATATTCGCACGGCTTATAGCGAAGGTTTGGCTACCGCTTTTTCAGGCATGGTGACCGGTCAATCGCTTTACTCTAATTCACAGGGCTTTCAGCAGAGCCGTGCTTATAAAATAGATATGGAACAACGTGGAGTGGGATCTAATCCTGGCTGGTATAATCAACTTTCCATCGCATTGACTTTATATAATCTCTACGATGCCCATAATGACGGTGCAGACAACCTGAGCTTGGGGTTCAAAGCCATTAATGATGTCTTAATCACTACGATGCGCACCACAACCATCGCCAGCATATTTCCATTTCTGACCGCATTGCGAAGTAACAATCCAAATGCGGCAAACGCCATTGATACCCTTTCCAACAGGCACTCTATAAGCAGTAACAATAATATCGACCCTTATGGTACGAACGAAACGAACCACCCAGGGGATCCGACTCACATACTACCCATATTTACCCCGCT
>QILH01000067.1 GCA_003233255.1 Gammaproteobacteria bacterium
CAACACTGTTACGTACCCCATGAGCCACCACTTCAAAATCACTGCCATCCAGATTCAGGCGTGCAATTTTAGCATATCCCTGTTCATCACAAATATTGCAGGGCGCACCGATTGAAATATAAAGCTTCTTATCAGGGCCAAGATTTAAATAGCGCCAGCCATGGTGTGATTCGGTTGGTAAATCAGTATATATCGGTTTTGCTTTTGGTGGCATTGCTAAAGACGCATCAATGTTTTCGAACTTGATGATACGATGAACTTCGGCGACATATAGATCGCCTTGATGATAAACAATGCCATTAGGCATATTTAAATTTTCGGCTATTATGTATTTTTGATCGACCTGAAAATCACCGTTTTTATCAACCAGCGCATAAACCATACCTTCACCGCGAGTCCCAACATACAGGGTATTTTTACCATTCCAGGCCATCGAACGAGCACCCGTCACCTGTTGTGCAAACGCGGTAATCGTGAACCCGGGTGGTAATTTTATCTGCTGAAGCGGAAGTTCTTCGGAATAAATCTTAAGCGAACAAAACGCAACGATCAGGGTAACTATAACTCGAAACATTACTGGTATTTAGAAAACACCAGACTCGCGTTAGTACCACCGAAACCAAAACTATTCGACATGACACAATTTAGATTTGCATTATCTATCCGTTCGCGTACTACCGGGAACCCTTCCGCAGCCGGATCCAGGTTTTGAATGTTTGCAGAAGCGCACAGAAAATCATTTTGCAGCATTATCAAAGAATAGATAGCTTCATTGACCCCCGCTGCACCGAGAGCATGACCGGTTAACGATTTGGTTGAACTCACTGACGGTAGCTCTGCGCCAAATACTTCTTTTAATGCCTCCAGTTCACGTATATCACCCACCGGGGTACTGGTGCCGTGCGCATTAACATAGTCTACTTTATGATCAGTCGTCGCCAAAGCTTGCTGCATGCAACGTACTGCACCTTCGCCCGATGGTTGTACCATGTCATAACCATCTGAGGTAGCACCATAACCGACCAGCTCGGCATAGATTTTTGCACCGCGGGCCTTAGCATGTTCGAGCTCTTCAAGCACCAATACACCGCCACCGCCGCTTATCACAAAACCATCACGATCAACATCATAGGCGCGTGATGCCAGCGTAGGTGTATCATTATATTTAGACGACATTGCCCCCATCGCATCAAACAACACGCTCATGGTCCAGTGTAATTCTTCACCCCCACCGGCAAAAACAATATCCTGTTTACCAAACTGAATAAGTTCAGCACCGTGTCCGACACAATGCGCACTGGTTGAACAGGCCGAGCTAATTGAATAATTAACGCCTTTAATTTTAAACGGGGTGGCCAGGCACGCTGAGTTCGTGCTCGACATAGTGCGGGTCACCATATACGGCCCGACACGACGAATACCCCGATCACGTAAGATATCGGCAGCATCAACTATATTAGAAGTCGATGGCCCACCGGATCCCATCACCAACCCAGAACGCGGATTAGAGACATCGGCTTCTTGCAAACCGGAGTCTTCGATCGCCTGTTGCATGGCAACATAATTATAGGCCGCACCATTGCCCATAAAACGTTTCAACTTCCGGTCAATTAATGCTTCTAAATCAATATTAACTGAGCCATGGATACGAGAACGAAAACCCAGCTCGTCATATTCTTGAGCAAACTCGATTCCAGACTTACCATTTAATAAAGATTTTTTTACCTGTTCCTGATCATTCCCAATACTGGAGACGATCCCTATTCCTGTTATGACTACTCTACGCATTTGATTACTTTATTTCTTTTGCTGATTATTGATTAGTAAATAAGCCCACACGCAGATCCTTCGCTGTGTAAATCGTTTCGCCATCGACTTCAACCTCGCCGTCGGCAATACCCATGAATAACCTACGCATGATGACCCTTTTTAGGTTGAGTCGGTAACGTACCAGTTTACTGGTTGGCATAACCTGACCGGTAAATTTAACTTCGCCAGCCGCCAGTGCACGACCGTGGCCCGGGCCACCCATCCAGCCGAGATAAAAACCAACTAGCTGCCACAGCGCATCCAGCCCCAGACAACCTGGCATAACCGGGTCATTAATAAAGTGGCATTCAAAAAACCACAGGTCTGGATTGATATCGAGTTCCGCAATAATCTCACCCTTACCATAGCGACCACCGGATTCATTAATCGTGGTAATACGATCAAACATTAACAGAGGAGGCGCCGGTAACTGTGCATTGCCAGCACCAAATAATTCGCCACGGCCTGACTTCAGGAGCTCCTGATAATCAAAACTCGTTTTACGTTCCTGAACTTCTAGCTCGGTTGTGCTCATTAAATACCAACTTTTCACTTCGTACATACTGAATCGGTACAGTCCATGAGGTTACTTATTATAACCATCACAAATAGGGTGACGTCTAAAGGATTAGGAACTATCTGATCTTCTGAATAGAACCAGAACCGTTGATTTAAAGCCACGGACTGAAATTTTGCGCTATTTTACCCGTCTAACTCGACTAAAACAAAGGCTGGGAGGATATATTTACTTACTTCGATGAAATCCACGCTCTGATTGGGCAACAAAGTCAAACAATTCATCACTTAAGTCATGATTGAGGGCCTGAATTGCCTGTAAATTGTTCTCCTGGTCACCACCGCGGAACAGCAACTGGAATGCCTTTTTCAGCAGTCTGATGTCATCCAGTCTGAATCCCGCTCGTTTTAAACCGACCAGATTGATTCCGCGGACACGGGCCGGGTTGCCGTCGGTAATCATAAACGGCAACACATCCTGAGTGATTTTCGCGTTACCACCCACCATGGCAAAACGTCCAATTTTGCCAAACTGATGCACCATCACCCCACCGGAAAGGACGGACTTATCGAAGATCTCAACATGGCCACC
>QILH01000171.1 GCA_003233255.1 Gammaproteobacteria bacterium
GGCATTGCATCCAGCAATTCGTTAGCCACCACTACTCCGCAAAAATTCTCTGGAAATCGATCAAGCCATTTTACTCGATCAATTAAACCGGACTGTTGTGATATCGTTTGGCGTTGACGTTCCCGCAATTCCGCGCTTAACTCTAATATATAGTATGTCTCCGGTAGTGCCGACTGCTCTTCTAAAGCCTGCAGGATACCCTTGGCCAGCAATCCATTACCCGCGCCCACCTCGAGCACCGAAGACCCAATATCGGTTGACTGGATAAAATCAGCCAGGCTTTGCGCAAACAGCGGAGAGATTTCCGGCGCAGTGATAAAATCTCCCAATGCCCCGAACTTTTCCGTGCCGCAGCGGTAATAGCCCAGCTCCGGTAAATACAACGCCGACTGCATATAGGCCTCGAAACTGATATGACCACCAGCCGATTTGATCTGTTGATGAATATGCTCAATAACCCCGACACTATGCGCTTCAGCCTCTTTATTAGGGCGTGGTAAACTGTCCGAATTAGCTGAATTGAGAGGCGTTGGACTCATTTGGGTTCCCTGGCTGACATAAATGCGGCGTGTGTAGTAGGATCTAAATAATTATTTCGCTGGGATCGTCTGGCACTAAGGGTAACATACTGGGATAACATAATGGATCAGAACAAAGTGGCGCTAATCACTGGCGGCTCGCAACGACTGGGGGCAACGACGGCTCGTACCCTGCACCAAACCGGTATCAATATTGTGCTGCATTATCGCAGTTCGCGCGAGTCCGCCCAGCAATTACAAAAAGAACTCAATGCCACCCGCAAAAATTCTGTCGTGCTGGTTCAGGCCGACCTGATGTCGAGCAAGAGCTTACCCGCACTGGTTAAAGAGGCCCATAATGCCTGGGGCCGTCTCGATATATTAATCAATAACGCCTCGAGTTTCTATCGCACTCCAATCGGATCGGCCGATGAAAAACAGTGGGACGATCTGTTTGGCTCCAACGCCAAAGCCCCATTCTTTTTATCGCAGGCGGCGGCGCCGTTTCTGAAAGAAAATCATGGCTGTATCGTTAATATGGTGGATATCCACGCTGAGCGTCCGTTAAAGGAACATACTCTATATTGCATGGCAAAAGCCAGTCTGGTGATGTTGACCAAATCAATGGCGAGAGAACTCGGCCCTGAGGTAAGAGTCAATGCCATCGCGCCGGGTGCGATCATGTGGCCCGATGAGATCGATGAGGTCACCAAAAAACGCATTGTCTCGCGCACCTTTTTAAAACGCAAAGGAAATCCCGATGACATAGCGCGGACAATTTTATTTTTAGTGCAGGACGCGAACTATATAACCGGCCAGATCATTGCAGTTGATGGCGGGCGATCGCTAAACGGCTAAATTTAATACCTTAATAACGAATAAACTAAATTGGCCAAAGTGATTGCGAACTCTTATCAAACTGACTCCATAAATCGCCGTATGACTGATGAACGACAGGATGTACTTTATCAGGGATTAATTCCGCTAAAGGCCATAACACAAAGGCATTTGTCAAAATCTCGTCACGAGGAATTTGCAGTTTACCCTTTTCGTAAACCTCATCGTCATACAGTAATAAATCAAGATCCAGAGTTCGTGAAGAAAATTTCGGGCCACTGCGATCACGACCATGTCGATCCTCAATGGCATGTAATTTCTCAGCAACGGTGGCGATATCCAGGTTTGTCTCTGCTTTGGTAACCAGATTAATAAAATTATCACCCTCGAAACCAACGGATTCACTTTCATAATAGCTTGAGTTAACGATGCCACTAAAAACATTGGCAAGATCGTCCAGGCCAAGACGAATGTTTTCCTGTGCGTTAATATTACTGCCGATGCTGATGAAGATCGTCGCCATCACCATTACCGTTCTAACGTTTACCGCGTTCAATCAGAATACCGACACCACTCGCGCCACGAATCGCGCCGGATTTATTCAGCTTTAGCCGAATCCAGGGCACATCAAATTCGGTCAGAATTAATTCAGCGACTTTTTCCGCCAGGGTTTCGACCAGTTGAAATTCGCTGCCCTCAACAAACTGAATCACCCGCTTGGCGACCGACTTATAATCTAACGTGTCATCAATATGATCACTGCTCGCGGCCCGACGAATGTCCGCCGCCATTTCTAAATCAAAGATCACCGTCTGCTTGATGCCGCGTTCCCAGTCGTAGATGCCAATGACCGTTTCAATACGTAAATCTGTTAGAAAGATAATATCCATGGTCGGCGATAATACCAAACTCCCGTCAGTTTGCGGAACAAAACCGCAACGCGATATAACTGACCCATTAAATAGTTCCTGGGTTGAAATTGTGCTTATTTAAAAATTCCCCCATAATGCCAGTATGACCTCGATTGAAATCATCTTCATTCTCGCCTCCTACCTGCTTGGCTCCATCTCTACAGCAATAATTGTATGTAAAATCATGGGTTTGCCCGATCCACGCAGTGAAGGCTCAGGCAACCCCGGTGCCACTAATGTGAAGCGCGTGGGCGGTAACAAGGCCGCCGCCATCACTCTGGCGGGCGATATGCTCAAAGGATTTTTACCGGTGTTCATCGCTCTGTTTTTTGATATCGGCAACATCACTTTTGCCTTAATCGGCCTGGCCGCCTTTCTGGGCCATTTGTATCCCGTCTTTTTTGGTTTCAAAGGCGGCAAAGGCGTGGCCACCATGTTGGGGGTATTATTCGGAATCCACTGGGCCGTTGGACTCGCCACCGCCTTAACCTGGTTGCTCATGGCAAAGGGATTTAAGATCTCGTCACTCTCGGCCCTGATCGCAACCGCCCTCGCACCGTTCTATATCTATGGGCTGATGAGTTTTGTTTTCGAATTTCCGATGGATCATGTTTTACCCTTAATCATCAGTTGCTCGATCATGACCGTGA
>QILH01000022.1 GCA_003233255.1 Gammaproteobacteria bacterium
CCATAGTGGCATAAGTTTGTACATATTGATTATGCGCATGCTTCATTGTTTGCAACGTTTCAAGCTCAGGATTCTCAGCAACATAAATTTTCAGTTCGTTCCGAAAACTTCCCGGTCCGACGCCTAAGAGTTTGTTTTCATTCCCCATTATCCAGCCCGCTTTCCAGGCCTCGACACGAAAACTGGCACTGTCGAACTTCGATCGTTGTTCTCCGGTGACATAGGGCGAAATGATTGTTACCAGATTGTCTATTCGACCTCTAACCTGCGGAATCATCAAACTTACCGCGAAGAAAACTAATACAGCAACCGTCGCAATCGAACAGCGTTTGATCAGCGACGCTCGTTCCATATAGAAAATAAACGCACCCATGATTATCACCGGCAATACAATCCAGCTTCCTCGGGAGCCCGAAAGCAATATCGCTATCACTCCCGCCACCAGACATAGACAATAAAGCAATTTACCGTATCTAAGCTCCTGGAATTTATAATAGGAGGAGATAACAATACATATCAGGGAAGCCGACACGAGTCCGAATACCACTGCGTTATTGCCTCCTTCCGCTCTGGATAGACCTAAAAAATAAACTTCGTACAATCCATATGAAGCCAGCACCAGACATGGCAAGGCAAACTTGATCCAAATATTTCGATCGCTCCGATATTGAGAGAAGTAGAGCCCGACCAACGGTATCGCAATCAGCAGCAGAAAATACCTGGAAAAGAGCATGTTCATGCCGCGATCAGGGAATCCGTGATAGGCCAACGCCAAAACCGCCGCGCCAACAAAACCGTAGATCGGCCAACTGAAAAATCGATGGTCCCGTGGTAGTTGCGGTTTTTGCTTAATTGAATAACCAATTGCAAAGAATGCGGTGAGCAAGTACATCGCGCGACTGATATCCCAATACAAAAACAATCCGCCTAATATCAAAACCCCAATAATCTCAATGACCGATCCCGGTTCGAGCCATTTTTGGCCAATCGGAGAATGTGATTGATTACTGCTCACCCAGCAGATTCCCAGTTTTTAATATCGGCGATTATCCGCTTACAGGTCGCGCCGTCCGGCTGATAAATTTTCTCGTTGATAAACCGTTTGGCCTGGTCGCGGCAATAACTGTCGTCGGCCAAACTACGAGAAACGTCATCAATAAGCGCCTCTTGAGTTTGAGGTAAGCTGCCCCCGTTATCATTAAAAGGGTAAAGCCACAGTTTGTGATTATTGCGTCGAATAACCGAACCAATACCACCTCCTTTCATGGTCGGTAAGCCAATAAATTTTCTGCTCGTATCGAAGGGTTGTATATGGATACTCGGTTTATCCATAAAATAATGGAAAACAATAAAAGAAGAAAAATTACAGATCATCACATCAGATATCACCAGATCGGCCAGATTGTCGGCATGCTCATTTTTATACTTAATGAAAGAACGAGGATAACGTTTCGCCCAGTTTTCGACTTTGCCAATGAGTTCGGGGGTATAGCGGTATTTATCGTGCATGCTGAATATAATATTGGCGTCGTGTTCGGTGGCGGTTTTCACCAGCTCGTTAAAAATAGATTCATCGTCACCAATCACACCAAATGCCTGGTTGCCAAAATTCCAGGTCAGGCTTAAAAGAATATTTTTACGCGCAGCTACGTCAAGCTGATAATAATCCTCAAGATCTCGCCGACTATAAGGAGGATTGAGAAGTAAATCGCTATAGGCACTACCCCAGATACGACAGTTTTCCTGGGCCAGTCCCCAGTGATCGATGCGATGTCGGTAATCCATCTGGTTATAACATTGAGCCAGAAGGCGATCGTTAGGTTTATTGGGTTTTCCGATCAGACGCCTAAAGTGACGAAGAACGCTCTTGATGTCACGACGAGGCCTTATTTTAAGCGGTAATCCATGCCAGAAATACACCAGCCGTTTTCCGACCAGGTACTTGGGCAAATGGTTATCAGCAAAAAATATGTCCGCGTCAAAGGCACGAACGGCGACATCATGGTTATCGTCAGACCGATCGAGTAATTCACAATTCAACGGGCAGAATCGTGCTATTGGCTCCAAGCGGTAGGCGGACAGATTGGCAGCAACCACCAATAGTTCGACCTCTGGATCTTTATTCAGTGCAAGCGCAAGCGCAAGCGTATCCGCCTGCAGGGAAGTTGTCCAAATACAGATTTTCATGGATGATTCAGGATAACCTTCAACCACCTGGGCTGGTCCGGACCTGGCCCGCCAGTGGTTAAAGAAATAATTATCTAATGGTCCAGGGAATTAAGACAGGTTATTATCTTGCGCGCATATTTATTAGTCAAATTATCCGGTTGTTGAGTTAAACCGGACTACGGGAAACAAACCGAATTACCGTGTCTCAATCCAGCGTTGCCATATTTCGCAAACGACTCCTGTCTTATTCAGAAACCTTTATCGCTGATCAGGGGCAGTTACTACCGAGCTACAGGCCGGTTTTCTGTGGGTATTCGGAGGATCGTTCGGGTTTGTCGATGATTGAAACCGCCGATCGAATACTTCTATCTGATTACAGCTCGTCGACTGCAATTTCAAAAATGCTGTTTCGCAATGGATTACCGGGTGGCAGCGCCTGGACCAACGAAATTGCCAGCAAAGAACCCGCCGTGGTGCATGCCCATTTTTTTAATGATGGTATCGATGCAATTAAACTGGGCCACCGATTGAATCGTCCGGTGATTACCACGGTACACGGTCATGATATAACCAAACACGCAAACGCTGTTGCGCAAACCCGTGAAAATATCCGGTTTTTCGAGAATGTCGATACGGTGATTGCGGTATCTGAATTTATCGCAAACGAGGCCCTCGCCCGGGGTTGTCCTGAACAGAAACTGCAACAGCATTACATCGGTATCGATCTACTCAAATTCGAAC
>QILH01000162.1 GCA_003233255.1 Gammaproteobacteria bacterium
CATTTTTTTTCATCCAATATAAGCGCTGATGACAAGGGCATGATTACCGACAGGTTGGAAGAGCGCGGAATTATACTGGATTATGGTTATGAACCAACGGAGTTTGTTGCAGGCGGTATGCTTGATGAAGATGGCTCATTGCGAAAAGCGGACCTCATCCTATATTCGCCGGGTATTACCGGTTCAGAGCTGGTGAAAAATTCCTGCTTACCTGTATCGGCGGGTGGTCAAATCGATACGGATAAATATGGACAAGTTAAGGGTTTAAATAACGTGTATGCCTCAGGTGACTGCGCCAGCCATGAAAATCCGCCTGCCTGGGTGCCGCACCAGGCTCATATGGCACAGCTTCGTTCACAGGCCGTTGCGAAAAATATGCGAGCCGCATTGAATAGCAAAGAGGTTAAAAATACTTATCGCTACGAGTTGTCCTGCATTATGAATCTGGAAAATGATGCCATGTGGCTACATATGGCAAGCGATGATAAACCACCGTTCTGGAATATTTTTCCTAAACGATCTAAAAAACTGATCGGGCTTAAAAATATATTTGAGAAGTTGTATCTGGTATATCTTCGTTTTATGTGAACTTATATGGAGCGATTTACTCTAATTTAATATACCCATTTCAGGTGTGAAGCTATGAATGGAATAAATGAATCTACTAAATATCCTATAAGCAAAACTGGTTATCAACAGGTCATGCTTGTGGTTTCATTGCTGCTAGTATCTTTTTCAAGCGTCGCAACTATCGTCTCTCCGGTCGTTAGTCCTGATTGGCTGATCAAAAACCTAAATCAGCCGGATCTAGCCATTATTGAAGTATCTGATAAAGTAGAATTTTCATTTAATGGCCACATACCTGGTAGCGTCGTTACCAATAAGAGTGCATGGCGATTTGTTGATACCGATGGGTCATTGGTACGGTTACCAATCGATGTGCTAGAAGATAATATACGCAAGCTGGGTATCAATCATCCGGCGTCTCATTTTAAAGGCTTAACTCGATTTCATGCCAATCCAAGATATGGACGCATCCCAGGAAGCTTTAATCAACCGATGATGCGGCGTTAAGGCGCTGGAATACGCGTCGACTTCCACTGGAGAATACAGATATTCATAAGCATGAGTCAAAAGAATAAGTATATCCAGTTATTGGGTTAATTAATTTTAAGAAAATAATTATGACATTTTTTGTGCAAGGTTTAAATAAACATGAAGAGATGCCGCTAGTACGGCTCTTTAGTCGATATCGGGTGGAAAAAACGGTTCAAAGCGAATCCAGCAATCCGGTGGCGACAGATAAAGATCACCCGAATATTCCCGAAAAGCCACACGACAAAACTAAAAAAAATAAACAATCGGGCATGGCGATGCAGTCTTACCATGACGTTGATCATATTCAACAGCATGGCCCGGTACTTCAGGCTGATCAGATTATGGTGTCGCCGGTTGTCTCGATTCGCTCGACTGAATCTATTGCTGTTGCAATGGGATTATTTCAGCTTCATCAACTTCGACACATACCTGTTTTGACCAGCCAGGGTGCGGTGGAGGGGATTATTTCTGACCGGGATATATTACGTCACTTAAGTGGCGTGACGGAAGACTATAAACAACATGTGACCTCTGCAAAAGCGAACGATCTGGTTAAGCTTCTTATGAAAACTGAAGTGTTGACTGCCAGTATTGATACTGACGTGCGTTATATAGCCCGTTTATTCGTCGAACAAGGCGTGGGGGCGATGCCTATTGTTGACAAAGGAAATCTGATGGGCATGATCACCCGAAGCGATATCCTAAATGCCGTTATGCGAAACTTTATACTTGAATTATGGGCTTAAAAACTAATACAGCCTTACATTTAAAAAATCTTCGAATTGGCGTGATTCTGAGTTCAGGTGGTGCTCGAGGTGTGTTTGCACATACCGGATTTTTACAGGCCTTAGAACAACTAAATATTGAGGTGGTTGCGTTAGCCGGTTGCAGCGCAGGGGCTCTTGTTGGCGGTATTTATGCTAGCGGCACAAGCATCGAGAAGTGGTCATCGGTCCTTGCAGATACTCAGCCACGTGATTACTGGCGACCCGATTCAAAGTTACGGTTTCTATGGAATCTTATTGTCAAAAAAGGACGAGGTTATACCGGGTTTTCTGAGGCTGATTCGGCAATTAATTTCATTCGAAAACAGCTCTCTGCCGAAACATTTGCGGAATGCAGGATACCTTTTTACAGCCTGGCCATGAATCTTTCCTGTAGTAAGAAAACATTTTTTGCTGACGGAGAGTTGGCGCCCCGTATTATGGCAAGTGCCGCAATCCCTCTACTATATCGACCGGTCGAGATTAATGGAGAGCTCTTTAGCGATGGAGCTACTCTTGATTTGGCGCCAACAGATGCAATTTGTTGTAAACATAAGCTCGATATTCTAATTGTCCATCACGTGGCAATTCACTGTCAGGGGCAAGCAGGGTTACAACATGTAATCTCACAACCCTGGACAATATTACAAATACTATTTTTAAAATTGTATAGTGAAAAGCCATGGTACCTGATCGATAAACCGGTAAACGAAACGTATTGCCAATGTGGCTGTGGTGCGTTAGTGCTTGTACTAAAACCAGATTTACCTGAACTTGGTTGGCCGATGAGAGGTGATGGACTTACTGTGCAGAGGTCGGCCAGAGAGCAGGGGGTTCTTATGTTAGAAAAACTGATGGAGAAATGGGGTAAAAATTCTGCCCCGCCGTCAAAAACAGGTTCAATGTCATCGGATTAAAAATATTATTTACTACATAAAGTCATTATTATAGCAGTATGTAACTGGAGGCGATTATGCTTACTCAAAATAATAAGGAAATACAAATAGCCGGAGCAGGGCCAGCAGG
>QILH01000200.1 GCA_003233255.1 Gammaproteobacteria bacterium
GAAATAAGGCTTCTAATTCTATCTTCTTTGCCAGGTTCTGCAACTGATCGAACTTGTCACTATTGATGATCGACTGTGTCTGTAGCACCTTTATTTTTATTAAATCACTAATCCAGCTATATATCCATTGTATCGGCGCAGCGATGCCCTGCTTTAATTGCTGATTCTCAAAGCACAGCGGCGATTGTTCACCCAAACCAACGGCGCAAAATTTAGTGAATATTATCTCTCTCAATTCGAGTAATTCAGATTTCGCATCGTCTAGTGCTTTCAAAGGCGCACCATGCGCCATGGCAAGAATGGCCTTTAAATCGTTCGCACCCTCCACCTGTTGATTATTTAACCACGTTATTGCCATATCCTGACCCGGAGAGGCAAAATGAATATGCTGACAGCGACTTTTAATTGTTGCGGGCAAGGTAGAAGACCGAGCAGTTACCAGAATAATAAGCGTCCTGGATGGTGGTTCTTCAAGAGACTTCAGCAGACTATTCGCTGACGACAAATTCATCGCATCAGCAGGCGAAATAATAGCGATACGATGTCGGTTAGTATGACGGGCCAAACTAAAGCCTTTGATAAGAGACCGGATTTGGTCGATTTTAATCTGCTTTCCAGGCTCTTCCGGTTCGATTAAGTTGTAATCCGGATGTGTACGGGCATTAAATTGAATACAGGGACGACACTGATTACACGCTAATTTGTTAGCCGGTGCTTCACACAACAAGTATTGCGAAAAATAGATAGCCGTTTTTAATTTACCCAAACCCTCGAGGCCACTAAAAATTAAAGCATGAGGCAGACGATCATCTTCGGCTCTTTTTATTAACCCATGCCATTGTGAGTATGTCCAGGGATAAGTCATCGAATAAAATAGTTCATATTTTTGCCACCAGCTGCTCGAGAACGTTGGCTATATCCTGTTGGACTATTTCAATTTTCGGTTTGGCATTTATGACCGCGTATTTTTCCGGTGTTTTATTTGCACGTTCAAGGTATGTGCTGCGTACACGATTAAAAAATTCTATATTTTCCAGTTCAAATCGATCTGGATCACTTCGGTTACCGGCACGTTCTAGCCCGACTTCGATCGGCAGGTCAAAAATAAGGGTTTTATCAGGACGAAGTTTACCCTGCACCCAGGTCTCCAGGCTTTTTATACGCTGCTTATCGATTCCTCGACCGCCACCCTGGTAGGCATAAGTCGCATCGGTAAACCGATCACAAACAACCCAGATTCCTTTTTGCAGTGCAGGCAATATCACTTCATGTAGATGTTGAGCTCGCGCTGCAAACATTAATAATAATTCAGTGTCACAGTGAATCGTTGATTCAGTTTTATCCAGGAGAATTTTTCGAATACGTTCAGCTAATGGCGTACCACCCGGTTCGCGCGTCTGCAGAACCTTAATTCCTTTTTGTTGCAGGAAATCCATTATAAACTGGATATTTGTACTTTTCCCCGCACCTTCTCCACCTTCAATGGTGATAAATTTTCCAACAGTAACCGCTGACACTACGGGGGATCTGCTTTAAAGGATGAAAACGATTTTTTTCTGCCTTTTAATTGATATTTAATCACGGCTCGATTGTGCTCGGCAAGTGTTGCCGAGAATTGATGGCTGCCGTTACCGCGAGCAACAAAATAGAAATAATCCCCTTCCTCTGGTCGTAATACAGCTTTGATTGCATCACGTCCCGGCATCGCAATCGGGGTAGGAGGTAAGCCAAATATCCGATAGGTATTATAGGGAGTCTCTTGATTTAGATCAGAGCGTCTTATATTTCCTTTGTAACGTGATCCCATGCCGTAAATTACAGTTGGGTCACTCTGTAAGCGCATCCTTTTTATAAGCCGTCTGGAAAAAACGCCGGCAATAGCGGGGCGTTCACTGGCTAAACCGGTTTCTTTTTCAACGATTGAGGCTAAAATTAATACCTCGTATGGCGATTTGACCGGGATACCTACATCTCGATCATCCCATTGAGCTGTCAAATATTTTTCCATTGAACGAAAAGCACGCTTAAGGATATTCACATCATTTTCACCGCGGGGGAAATGATATGTGTCGGGCATAAATCTTCCTTCTGGATTTATTGCGGCCTGACCGAGGTCAGTCATTACTTGCGCATTTGTTTTAGCGCTAATAGTATGAGATATATGTTCATTTTTTTTCAATGCCTGCCGTACCTGGAGAAAATTCCAGCCTTCAACGATAGTAAAAGAATACTGAATCACATTACCTGCAGAAATATTACTTAAAAATGTTTCCGGAGTTGCACCCGCATCAAGTTCATATTCTCCAATATGGATTTTACTGGCCTGACTGGTCCAGCGCGCATACCAGGTAAGATAGCGAGCATTCGAAATTACACCTGTCTTATACAGACGGTTAGCAATACGAGTTAAATTACTACCTGACTCAACTTTAACGATTAAACCTTCGGCAGGTATAGACATCGCCGTCGACATGAATTGCTTAATATCATAGGCCAGCCATGTAACAACCATCGCAACCAGCACAAATAACAACCCAATACTGTAGTTCATCTTTCTAAACATAAAATGGTATTACTTCCATATTCCTGATCTGTGTTCAGACGGTATCTCGCCTGTTGCCATGAAGGTACTATCCAGTTCACAGATCGACCATTAACTATGAATACTATTGGTTTAATTCACATTATCAATAACAATAGCGCCCACGCCTTTACCTTATTAATATTTTTTGATTGCGTTCCAGAATTATGCGTATTGATATCGATTTTTCGATCTTATTCTGGTACAAAAATACCAGGTCAAAACGCCCAGAGCGGAACTTAACTTTACAGGATTGAAGCATTAACACTATGATTATTTCTCATTCGCTTAAACGAGCGTATC
>QILH01000032.1 GCA_003233255.1 Gammaproteobacteria bacterium
AAAATAAGCCGTACGCGCATTCAAGGCCACGCCATACATGGCAGCAACACCACATATTTCCACCGGCACCACCCATTCATCATGGTCAAACCCCATCACGCCTAACGAAGGTGCACACACCTGGAACTTAACTCCGGCCTCGTTTGCGATCTCGATCTGTTCTTCCAGTGAGGCCATGTTGTTTTTCATCATGTAGTTAAACATTATCCGGCCGAGTCCACCAAACGACATTTTTGATGGCGGCAGGTCTTTGGCACTACCCGGTAACATTAAATTAATTATTTTATTGGGGAAGCTCTTTCCTTTTAAACGCTTCCCTTTTTTTATTACACTGCATCCCCAGAAGGTAAAATACATGGTGACTTCCATACCCATGCCAATCGCGCCATTGGCCATAATAAAGGCGGCGACGGCCTTGTCGAATTCACCGGATAGTAAAATTATAGATACTCGATCTTCGGGAACTCGCGTTTTTATGTCATTCAGCTGGGCATCTAAATTAGCTACCTTTTCAGTAAGTTGGGCAATTTCGGCGAGATGGGGCTTTGAATTATCTAATACAGCGCTCATGTGTATCTCCTGTGCGTTTGGATACTGACGTTGTGATTAAGCATATATAAGATATTCATTATTTAATATAATAGTTATCGGAAATTTTGTTAGTTCCCCTAACTAACCATGTGCTCGAAAGACCAAAGGATCCGTTCATGGAACACTTAGACGTGCTGAAATTTATTGATGTGACCTGCGTATTTGAACGTAAGATTAATCTGGCGCTTAACTATGCGGGTTTACGCTTGCCGCATTTTAAGGCTATCCGTTATCTGCAAACGGCCGGTAAGGTAACGGTGTCGGATTTAAGTCGAGCCATGTGTGTGACCCGAGCTACCATGAGTGTGTTAGCCAATCAGTTGATCAAGGCTCGGGTGGTCGAATCAATAGAGAATAGTGCCGATAAACGCTCGCATTATTTGAAATTAACCACACTCGGTTTGAACCGTCTTAAGGTCGCGCAACAGGAAGTGGCATTGGTTGAAGAAAAGATCAGTCAGCGATTATCGCCTGAGCTGGTCGAGACCCTTAACCAGGTGTCTAATTTGGTACTTGAAGAATTATAAGCTGGCTACGGTCGATATTAAGTTTAGATATATTAGCCCGAGTTATAAGCGAAGCAACGTTATGTACGAACCAGTTTGATTCGACGAAACCAGCCACCGACCATAATCGGTTCGTCACTGACGAGTTTTAATTTTGGTGCGTGACTTAATACTTGTTCGAATACTACATTGGTTCGTGTCGCAATGTGACGGATAAAGACATTTAACAGGCGACGACCGAAGGCGCGTTGTCCGGGACGAATAAACTTATCAAGAATTAATACCTGGCCACCGGGTTTGAGTACACGTTCGACCTCGACGATCATCTTTTCGGGTTTTGGCACGACGGCGAGAATCAGATGGCAGATCACAACATCAAATTCCGCATCGTCAAAAGCTAGATCCATCATGTCGCCAACGTGTAGCGTGATGGATTGATCGGGTCGAATACGCCGCTCGGCGCGTTTTAACATCGCGGGGGTCAGGTCAATTCCATGATACTCTGCCCCTGCCGGTAAATGTTCGAAATCAAGTCCGGTGCCGACCCCAGCCAGTAGAATTTTTTTCCCGTTTACGTCATCGAGTTGTGCGAAGCTATTTTTGCGCATACTGGCAGTGCTGGTAGCGACCATGGCATCATAGATGGGTGCGAGCAGGGTATAGCTGTGTTTTAGACTCATGGGTCTATTTTACACGTGACAAGGGTAAACGCTATCTCTCAACAAGCTGAGCGGTGACTTGTCTGCAATCCAGTCAGTGTAGTTTGTTTGGCATCGACAGGGTGAATGGGGCAATCGGGCACTCAAACTTGTTGCCATCATCGGCGACCATTTGATAACTGCCTTGCATGCTGCCAACGGGTGTATCTAATAAGGTTCCGCTGGTGTATTGAAAACCTTCGCCTGGATTCAGGTGCGGTTGTTCACCAACCACGCCGTCACCTCGAACTTCCTGGGTATTGCCATCGGCATCGGTAATGATCCAGTGCCGGGTCAATAATTGGGCTGCGACACTGCCTTCGTTTTTAATGGTGATCGTATACGCAAAGGCATAACGCTCATTGTCGGGATCGGACTGTTCCGGTATGTAGGTGGTTTCGACCGAAACGGTGGTGTTGTATGCGTTTGATTGAGTCATGATGTATGAGCGTGCCTGCATTTAGAGGATAGGCTTTATTCTACTATTAAGTCGGCCGTGGGTAAATTTATCCTGTTCTAGCTCGGATTAATCAGTATCAACCGGTATTTTCATGATCATGGCGATGTTGGTTTACATATTCAATGGCGGCGGTGACGGCCTTGTGTACTTCGTAATCAATTTTTTCGCGTTCATCCTGACTCATGTAGTACACCAGATCGACATCGTGTTTAACGTAACGAGACGGCAGTTGGTTCAGGGACACACAGGCCACGTCTTCCAGAAAGGCGGGGTCAATATCAATAAATTCGGCCTCAAGCATGTCGTTGAGCCGTCTCACGACTAAAAATTCGTAGTAATTATGGATGTTATCAAAGGCCATGCCTGAATCCTCTATCGGTTAGGAGGGGCGCACGGTGCTGGCTAACTGCCCGCTAGGTCGCCCATTTTTGTCAATAATACCCTGTTTAATCAGCCAGTTACGTGCATCCTGAGCATCATGCTCAAACCATAGACGGGCTGAACCGAGGCGAAAGCTATATCCCCACTGATCCATATCGGCCAGCATGCGACTTTTATTTAGACCCACCAATTCATCCGCCAGCAAGATTTGCAGGTAACAGACCCCATTTTCTTCGTCGTAATC
>QILH01000300.1 GCA_003233255.1 Gammaproteobacteria bacterium
ATCACAGGAACCTCGGGTCAACAGGCACTGACGGCCAGCGGAAATTTCCTGGTGCGTTCAGCTCACCTGTTTGCCGCACAGGGATATAAAGTTATCACGATTGATCGTCCCAGCGACTGGAACACTTTTATCTCTCCGCTAAATTCAACAGCGGGTTACGCCTTAGATAGTTATCGAACATCAGTGGAACATTTTGACGATTTGCAGGCGGTTATCACTCAGGAAAATGCCTTACCGGCACTACCCGTGGTGGTTGCCGGTACCAGCCGTGGCGCTATTTCTGCAGTCGCCCAGCACAATTTAGCCGAATACGTTTTATTATCGGCTCCTGTGACCAGTGGTGCTAACGGTTCACCGGTTGGTTCACCGGGCGTACAAGCTAGTGATTTGGGTAATAAGCCGGTTCATCTGATCTGGCATGAAGCGGATGGTTGCGTTTCTTCAAAACCGTCTGATGCCATCACTCTGGCCGGCGAGATAGAGAATGTCACGGCTGTTCAGGTTAGCGGGGGACTTAATTATCCACAATTATCCGCTAGAGCCTCCAATAAAGAATGCGATGGCAGCAAGACCTTCCACGGCTTTTTAGCGATAGAATCCTGTGTTGTCGCTGAGGCAATGAGCTGGCTGGATATGCAGATACAAACGCCCTGATTAAGTCTAAACCGTGTCCTACAGCGAGTGTGAGGCGCAAAGGCGGTGTAGAGTTATTGTTCGGGCGCTAAGCTTACTGAAAATTACGCGGCCTCACGCCTCCAGGATAGAGGCGTGAGACGCAGGGTCAATACAACTTACGAAACCCAAGGTTCACCAAAAATAACCAGACGAAATTTAGTGCGTGGTCGCCGTTGTTTCCAGACTGGACAGTTGAATACTGACGGCATGCAGGCCTTTTGGCCCCTGCGTGCATTCGAACTCAACTTTTTGCCCCTTTTTCAAGGTCTTATAGCCATCCATCGTTATGGACGAAAAATGAGCAAATATATCATCTCCGCCTTGTTCCGGTGAAATAAACCCGTAACCCTTGGTATTACTAAACCATTTTACGATACCGGTAGTCATGCCTTCCTAGCCTCCTTCATTGATGCAACATCTACAAAGTAATCTCATACCCATCCAGTTGAGCCTGGTTATTGACCGTTCCCTGTCTTTTGGGTGAAAAACAGGGGCTTACTGGAACAAAGTGAGCATAAAACTGACAATCTAAACTATAGTCAAAAATTTGCATTATTCCTCTCATGAATTGATAAAATAGCTCCCCCTGAAGTTGATAAATGGCGAATAAGCACTAAATAACTGATTATGAGTGATGATATGGTTCCAGGGCGGTATGACGATGGGCTTGCTGTAGAAGAGGCAAAACCAAAATTAAAACGCCCATCTATGTATAAAGTAATTCTGTTAAATGACGATTACACTCCTATGGAGTTTGTTGTGCACGTGCTGGAAAAGTTTTTTGGCATGAATCGTGAAAAGGCTACTCAAGTAATGTTGAATGTGCACACAAAAGGAATTGGTGTCTGTGGCGTGTTCACTCGTGAGATTGCTGAGACCAAAGTTGTGTTTGTTAACGACTATGCCAAGCAAAATGAACACCCATTGTTATGCACTATGGAAGTAAATGATTAGGGGTACGTTATGTTAAGCAAGGAATTAGAGGGTTCACTAAATACGGCGTTTAAAGACGCGCGTGAACGAAACCATGAGTTCATGACGGTTGAGCATCTGTTGCTGGCCTTATGTGATAACCCATCTTCAGTCGATGTACTGCGAGCCTGCGGAGCCAACATAGATGGTTTGCGCAAAGATATTAGTGATTTTCTTGATGAAACCACACCTCTGTTGCCCCCGAACGATGAACGTGAGACCCAGCCGACCTTAGGTTTTCAGCGCGTACTGCAACGTGCAGTCTTCCATGTACAGTCTTCTGGTAAGAATGAAGTTAGTGGCGCCAATGTTCTGGTCGCTATTTTTAGTGAACAGGAATCACAGGCGGTTTATTTCCTGAAGAAACAGGAAATTACACGCCTTGAAGTTGTTAATTATATCTCGCACGGTATTCCAAAGATTGGTAACGAAGATTCGATGGGTAATGAAGCCACAACCGAAGAAGAGGTGGGTGAAAAAACTCAGGATCCATTAAGTCAGTTTGCCACTAACCTGAATGAACTGGCCGAAATCGGCAAGATCGATCCGCTTATTGGCCGCAAGCACGAACTAGAACGAACGATTCAGATATTATGCCGTCGTCGTAAAAATAATCCTCTGTTTGTTGGTGAAGCCGGGGTTGGTAAAACAGCTTTGGCGGAAGGACTCGCAAAAAAAATCGTTGATAAAGAAGTGCCCGAGGTTTTAGATGGCTGCACGATTTATTCTCTGGATTTAGGTGCCTTGTTAGCGGGCACGAAATATCGCGGTGATTTTGAAAAACGTTTAAAGGCTGTAATTAATCAACTGAAATCTGAAGAGGGTTCAATTCTCTTTATCGATGAAATTCATACTATCATCGGTGCCGGTGCCGCATCCGGCGGTGCGATGGATGCATCAAACCTGATCAAACCTGTATTGGCTTCGGGGGATTTAAAATGTATTGGTTCAACGACCTATCAGGAATACCGCGGCATTTTTGAAAAAGATCGCGCGCTGGCACGACGTTTCCAGAAGGTCGATATTAGCGAACCCACAGTTGAAGAAAGTGTACAGATCCTGGAAGGGTTGAAATCCCGTTTTGAAGAACATCACAGTGTACGTTATACCAAACAGGCACTGCGTATCGCCGCAGAATTAGCGGATCGCTACATTAATGATCGTCATTTACCCGATAAGGCCATTGATGTGATAGACGAG
>QILH01000273.1 GCA_003233255.1 Gammaproteobacteria bacterium
CTGGGTATTGGTCCAGCGAGCAACGCGGCCATCAGCACCATCAAGTAACATAGCCAGAAAAATGGCATAGGCCGCCCAGTCGAACCAGCCTTTGGTTGCGGCAATAATGGCAAAAAAACCGCAAAACAGCGCCGTCAGGGTCAGCAAATTGGGTAATAAATAAATACCACGCCGACGGATTTCTTTGCTTCGTTGTCCCATAATCTTAAGTGTATGCTCGGCTAACAATGAGCGCCAGTAAAAATACCTGTATTCTCGAAAATTGATTTAAATTTAGCAATTTAGTGTACCAGCTCACCCAGTAAATCCTGGCCGGCCTTAAGCTTGTCACCCTCTTCAATATCTATGCGAACTTTCGTTGATACAAATATATCGATTCGTGTTCCAAATGGAATAAAACCACAGCGTTTGCCCTGACCGATGCGTTCCCCCGTCGCAACATAACAATGCATTTTATGATAACGACCACCGGCATGAATCGCGAACACTATGTCATCTTGCTCATCGGTTTGAATCCATATAGCGTGTTGCAAAGGCCCGTTAAATTCAGCTTCGTGTTCTTTATTTGAATCATGTACCCAGTGTTGCATTACTTTGCCTTCGGTCACTGCGCGCAAAATATAAATGCCATACCAGTTCATTTTCAAACTGATACAAATAGATTCGCGTTTTAAAAATGGGTCTAGTTGATTCTGGACTTTTATAATAACACCGTCAGCTGGACATACTAAACCCAGCGGAACAGATGGAATGACACGCTCTGGATCACGATAGAAAAAAATAACCACTAACAGCAAAGCCCAAACCGGCCAGATATGAGTTCCGATAACGAAATGGATAACTACTATGGCGGCCGCTAATAGACCAATAATGACTCGGCCTTCACGCGCAATCATTTGTCACTTACCTTATTGAGGATCAAAAAAGGTCGCTAGTAAAATATAGCGACCTTATTCGAAGATTTTAGTTTTTATCTTTATCGACCAGTGCATTAGCCGTAATCCATGGCATCATGCCGCGCAGCTTTTCGCCAACGACTTCAATCGGATGCTCTGCATTCAGACGACGACGCGCGGTCATCTCAGGATAATTTGTTTGCCCTTCCAGAATAAACTTCTTGGCATAATCACCCGATTGAATATCTTTTAAGGCCTGTTTCATCGCCCGACGGCTTTCAGCATTGATCACCTTCTCACCGGTAACATACTCACCGTATTCGGCATTGTTTGATATCGAGTAATTCATGTTGGCGATTCCGCCCTCGTACATCAGGTCAACGATCAATTTCAACTCGTGCAGGCATTCGAAATACGCCATCTCTGGTGCATAACCGCCTTCCACCAGGGTTTCAAATCCGGCTTTAACCAGTTCGACACAACCACCACATAAAACCGCCTGTTCACCAAACAAATCGGTTTCGGTTTCATCTTTGAAAGTGGTTTCTATAATACCGGTACGTCCGCCACCAATCGCTGAAGCATAAGACAACGCAATGTCTCTGGCCTTGCCGGATGCATCCTGGAAGATAGCAATCAGATCAGGAATACCACCGCCATTTTTAAATTCATTACGAACAGTATGGCCCGGTGCCTTAGGCGCAATCATGATCACATCTAAATCAGCACGCGGCACGATCTGGTTGTAGTGGATACTGAACCCATGAGCAAAAGCTAAAACAGCGCCTTTTTTAATATTCGGTTCAATCTGGTTTGTATATAATTGCGACTGAAATTCATCTGGGGTTAAAACCATGATCACATCGGCGGCTTTAACAGCGTCTTCAACTGATTTAACGATTAAGCCAGAAGCTTCCGCCTTGGCAACCGATGAAGAATTCGCACGCAGTGCAACGGTGACATCCACACCCGATTCTTTCAGGTTATTGGCATGGGCATGCCCCTGTGAACCATAGCCAATGATCGCCACTTTCTTACCTTTGATAATCGATAAGTCGCAATCTTTATCGTAATTTAATTTCATAGCACTTTCCTTCCAGGTTCTTAATTTTGAATTCGTGTTAAACAGTTAAGCCCAGGCTTTTCTCACCGCGGGCAATACCCGATACACCCGAGCGCACCGTTTCTAAAATAATCTTGTCATCAATCGCATCGATATAGGCATCCAATTTTTCAGCGGTGCCGGTCAACTCTAAAATATAGGTGGTCTCAGAGACATCAATAATCCGACCGCGGAAAATATCCACCTGACGTTTTACTTCATCGCGGACTTCCGGCGAGCTCACGTTTAATTTTATAAGCATCAATTCGCGTTCGATATGCTGACCTTCGGTGATGTCCGCTAACTTGACCACATCGATTAATTTATTCAGTTGTTTAGTGATTTGCTCAACGACCTGATCGGAACCACGGGTTACGATCGTCATGCGCGACAGGGATTCGTCTTCGGTCGGCGCCACCGTCAAAGATTCGATGTTATAACCTCGCGCTGAAAACAAACCGGCCACCCGTGACAAGGCTCCCGCCTCGTTTTCCATTAACATTGATATAATATGACGCATCAGGCTAACTCCCGATCCGGTGACATGTGCATCTCGTTATGCGCCTTACCGGCGGCTATCATCGGATACACATTTTCGGTTTTATCGGTGATGAAATCCATAAAGACTAATCGATCTTTCATCGCAAAGGCTTCTTTTAACGCACCTTCCACATCCGCAGGTTTATCAATCTGCATGCCAACATGACCGTAACTTTCGGCCAGCTTTACGAAGTCAGGCAAGGCCTCCAGATAAGAATGCGAGTACCGGCTTTCATAGAAAAATTCCTGCCACTGGCGCACCATGCCCATGTAACGATTATTCAGG
>QILH01000039.1 GCA_003233255.1 Gammaproteobacteria bacterium
GGTGATTACCCCTCATACTTAATGTTTAATTCAGCGTTCTTTGCTGCATTGCCTGTAGACAGCTTGTTTATTAATACCTCGCGTGGGGCGGCCGTTGATGAGGCTGCGTTATTGAAACAATTTGAAACTAAAAAAATAAGCCTAATCCTCGATGTCTGGCAAAATGAACCTGAAATCGATCCGAGGCTATTATTTAAAACCGAGATATCGACCCCCCATATTGCCGGCTATTCGTTTGATGGAAAATGTCGCGGTACCGAGATGATTTATCGTGCGGCATGTAAACATCTAAAAATAAATCCAGGCTGGGATCCTTCAGCCGTTTTAGCGGATAATGAAACAAATAGTATATTGCACTATTCTGCAGAAGGGTTGCATGATGTAGAGGGATTGTGGGCGTTAATCAATGCGGCCTATTCGATTGAAGCGGATAGTCAACGATTAATTGAGACGATGTCATTAGATGCCGGGCAACGTGCCTTGCAATTTGATTTATTACGTAAGCAGTATCCGAAGCGACGAGAGTTTAGTTTTTATCGTGTTTCCAGCGGTTCTATTTCAGCCAAAGAAATAAGCCTGCTTTCAAAATTAGGTTTTAATATGAGCCTTTAAGCCGAGCGCGAATGTGCTCCTCACTTTCAAGCACCTCACCTTCTGCATTCAGTGCGGGATAGGCTAAACCTTTACGGGAATAAAATTCGGCCAGAGTGGGATGCGACCATTCGAATAAGGTTTTATCAAAGTCAGCTTGCTTGAGTTGTTGCTGATCATAAAAACCTGCGGCTAATCGTTGTCGTTGCGCCTCAAATAAAATAAGCGCCGCTGCCACCGAAACGTTTAATGAGTCGATCATACCTAACATTGGAATAACTATATGCTCGTCAGCCAGGTCCAGGCCGTTTTCACTGACGCCAAACAGTTCGGTGCCTAACATAATGGCACTGGGTTGGGTGAAGTCGATGTCTCGGAAATCGTGCGCACTATCCGATAAGTGCGCGGCGTAGACGCGCATGTTCTGTTTTTTTACCGCAACAACGGCGTCTGTTATATGATCATAGCGATGCAGGTTGACCCACTTAGTCGCCCCCGAGCTAATGTATTTCGAGGTACGCACTTCAGGATCAGGCGTAACGGCATGGACATTATGTACGCCGACGGCATCGCAGGTGCGGATCACCGCCGACAGGTTGTGGCCTTTATGAACTTTATCCATCACCACACTGAGATCCAGTTGACGACGTTGCAGGATAGTCGTTAATCTTTTAAAGCGTTCAGGCGTCATAATCCCGGTAACAAATATATTTCAGTGAATTTATAGTGTTATTGTACGTGTCTGTTAGCAACTATGCAGTTTAATTTAGAGAATCGAAATGACCGACTTACAAACCTTACTGGATATCATGTCACGACTGCGCGATCCCGATAGCGGCTGTCCCTGGGATCAAAAGCAGACGTATGAATCTATCGTTCCGCATACCTTAGAAGAAGCCTATGAAGTTGCCGATACAATAGAACGCGGCGATTTTGATGAATTACGGGATGAGCTGGGCGATTTATTATTTCAAATTGTTTTTTATGCTCAACTCGCCAAAGAAGAATCACGTTTTGAGTTTAGTGATGTGGTGGTGGCAATATCAGACAAACTGATACGTCGTCATCCGCATGTGTTTGCGGATAAAAAATTTACCAATGCCGACGATCAAACCGCGCATTGGGAGGCCACCAAAGCGGAAGAACGACAGGCCAATACGGCGCATAACAACAGCCAACTGGATGGAGTGGTAAAGGGACTGCCGGCCCTGAGTCTGGCGCGGAAACTTCAGTCGCGTGCGGCACGAGTTGGTTTTGACTGGCCAAATGAAAAGGGTGTGTTTGCCAAGCTCGATGAAGAGGCGAATGAGTGCCGGGCGGCCTGGGGAGATGATCATGCGCGTAGCGAGGAACTCGGTGATTTGTTGTTTACCTGTGTCAATCTTAGTCGACATGCCAATGTCGATCCTGAACAGGCATTACGAGCGGCGAATAAAAAATTCGAGCAGCGTTTTCGAATAATGGAGTCACTTGCACACCAAAAGGGTATATCGTTAGAGGCATTATCCGAGTCGCAATGGGAAGATTTTTGGCAACAAGCCAAGAGCATGATCGTATTGGGTGAAGCGTAGTATTTTATTGTTTCGGTTTGATGCCGGCCCGTTTTTGTTGTTTATCGAGCACTTAAAATGTGCGATCAATATAAGCGTGCACTAAAATAAGACACGCTAAGCTGTTGATATCATAATTTTGCACGAATATGACGCGAATACCGCACCGTTAAAGATCAATATTTTTCAAAAAGGCCTGCATCAAGTTAAGCGGTGGTATAACATCGTGTAAAAATAAATTCTAAAAACATCAAATAATAATAAGGAGAGGTGTCATGACTACCAATCGGGCCGGGCGAATCAGTCTGTTGCTTTTTATTTTTCTGTTACCCAATATCGCGACGGCGGCGAGCTTTGATGCGGGTTATACCGCCTGGATGCTGACCGCAACCGTACTGGTGTTGTTCATGACCATCCCCGGATTGTCGTTATTTTATGCTGGGATGGTTCGATCCAAGAATGTGTTATCGGTACTCATGCAATGTTTTGCGATTACCTGCATGGCTTCTATTATCTGGGTTGCAGTCGGTTACAGTCTGGCCTTAAATGGCGATCATTCCTTCTGGGGCAACCTTGACAAAGCCTTTCTTAATGGCGTCACGCGCGACTCGGTGTTTCTCGGCAAGATTCCGGAAAACGTCTGGGTAATGTTTCAAATGACCTTTGCCATTATTACCC
>QILH01000174.1 GCA_003233255.1 Gammaproteobacteria bacterium
GGCCTCAATAACGGCGGTACAAATGACGGCGGATCAGCAGGTATACATGCGGCGTACGCTGAATATTCTTTATCACGAACAGGTCTTTATGTATTTACTCAGCGCGGAAGATTTTACCAAGATTGTTTTATCTGAGGACGATCCAAAACAGGATTCATTCCAGGACGACTGGTTTAGCGAAGAGCCGATCGTTTTTCCCATTGAAGGAGGCGTGTTAACCGGTAAGGTTTCAGATTTACAGAGTAAGTTAAATATAAATAATCTCTCCAGAACCCAGCGCAACAAATGGGATGAGGATCGACTTCGACAGGCTCTCGCGAATAATAAAATTGAAGTTGATTTAGCCAATATAATAATTGACTGGATGGATGAGAATCAGGATTCACTGCCGGGTGGTGCAGAGGATGTAGATTACTTAAATGGGGATCGACCGTATCGTACTGCGGGAACAAAAATGGGCAGTATCTCCGAATTAAAATTATTAAAAGGCATGACTCAGGAAAAATATGAGGATCTGCTGGAGGTACTCACGGCTATCCCGAATGAGGATAATGCCACGATAAATATCAATACGGCATCCGCGCAGGTGTTGCGAATGATTATTCCTGAATTAAGCGATACGGAGGCTGATGATCTTGCCGAGGATCTGGCTGAAAATCCATTGAAAGAGCCAGATGACATAATTGATCATGCTCTTGTGAAAGGCAAAAAGATCGATGTGAATGGTTTAAGCACAGAGACAAATTATTTTTTACTCGAATCGTTTGCTTCTGTGCAACATGCCAAATCCAGAATGGACAGTATCCTTTACCGTCAGGCAAAAGATGATATCAAGGTCGTGATGCGTTCGCAGGGGGGCTTGTAATGATCCGTACTATATTGTTGCGCATTGATCCCACGGCACTGGATGCAAGCTGGCAACGAGTTGAAAACGGACAGTTAGCCGGTTCGTTTCACAAAGGCCGTTTAGTCGAGGCCTTTCGTTATTGTCGCGGAGCCAGTGTCGTGGTGATGGTCCCGGCCGAAGAAGTCTTTATTGCCAAAATTCCACTGCCCGGTAAAAATCGAAAGAAATTAATTAAGGCCGTACCTTATGCGGTAGAAGATCTGATTGTGGATGATATTGAGGCACTTCACTTTGCATTAAGTGCGGTACCGGAGGATGGAAAATTTATTGTTGCGGCGGTAGAGACGCGATTGATCGGATACTGGGACAATGCCCTGAAGGCCGCCGGGATCCATGCTGAAACCATGGTTCCAGATGTATTAGCCTTACTGGATTCAACAGAGTCCTGGTCTATTTTATTAGAACCAAATCGAGCATTGGTACGCACCCCCAACGGGATGTTCAGTAGCGATATCGAAAATCTGCCATTGATGTTAAATAACCTGCACAGGCAGGCAAAACATAAACCTGAAGAGGTAACGGTTTATGATTGCTCGATGGCAAGTCATATGACCACGTTAAAAGCGTTATGTGCAGATATTGAATTTAATCTGATCGATTGTGCAGACGGTGTATTTGGTGTATTTGCACGTCACTATGATCCACGCAATAGTGTCAATCTGCTACAAGGTGAATTTAATCGTCAACAGGGGATTGGCGTGCATATCAAACCCTGGATTCCAGCGGCCGCCTTATTTGCGGTGTGGATAGGTTGGCAATTGGTGGTGAATGTGTCCGCAATGATTGATCTCGGCATTCGTAGTGAAGAGCTTACCCAACAAATGCAAAAGGTCTATGGATCTGCATTTCAGGGCGCGAAAAAACCACCGTTGGGATATGAACGCAGCAGTATGGAATCGAAAATCAACAAGCTATTGGAGAAACAGGGACAGGCCAAAGGTGGTTTGCAGGAGATGTTGGTCAAAACCGCGCCAATCTTAAAAAATGTTAAAGGCGTTATCATAGATGGCCTGCGATTTAGTAACGGTAAACTGGATATTGATTTGACCGTCAAAGGTTCCGGAGATGTTGAACCGCTGGAAAATACAATAAAACAAAAAACTGGCTGGCAAGTAAAGTCTAATGCGAGTACCTCAAAGGGTGTGACTAAAGTTCGCCTGAATATTAAGAGCTCGAGCTAAAAATACTAAAGTTATGAATGAAAATATTGAAAAAATTAAGAGCCGGTTTGATCAGCTGAATAATCGCGAGCGGACGATGGTGCTGGCCGCGGCGATAGGCTTGGCATTTTTTATTCCGTATCAATTTGTCTGGGCGCCGATTGTAAATGGTGTGGAAGACAGGCGTAGTAAAGTTGAACGACAGGAACAGGACCTGATCTGGATGCAATCCAGGTTAGCCGAAGTGAAACAGTTATCGCGTCAAAACAATAGCAATACTGCCGCTACTGGAAAATCGCTCTATGGGATAATTGAGAGAACGGCGAGGCAAAAATTTGGCAATGATATTCGAATCCAGCAGGAAGGAAAAAAAGGTATTCGGGTTCAAATAAAAGAAGCCGGTTTTGATGCGGTGATATTCTGGTTAGATGATTTGCAGGTTAAGTACAAAGCCAATATAAAGGACTTCAAAATAGACCGAAGTAAAATTGTCGGAAATGTCCGCGCCAGTATTCTGGTGGAAAATTAATGATAAATTTAAAATTATCAAAAACGAATCGCCGCCTGGTGTATGTTGGGCTTGCCTTTTATCTAGCTTTCCTGTTGATAACTCTACCGGCCAGTTTTTTAACCCGATATATTTTACCTTCGGTTGATTCAGCCGGCGTAGTCAAATTACAAAGTGTGCGCGGCAGTTTATGGTCCGGGCTGGCGAATGATACTCACATAGGTAAGTTTTATCTTGG
>QILH01000113.1 GCA_003233255.1 Gammaproteobacteria bacterium
CAAAGGCCGTATTGCCGCCATCGAAATCATGGTGAACAATCCTGCTATTGCTAATGTCATACGCGAGGGAAAATCAGAACAACTGGACAACATAGTCCAGAGCGGCGCCATGCAGGGCATGCAGTTAATGGATACCGCCCTCAAGCGATTATTAGACGCCAAACTCGTAAATGGCGATGATGCCTATATGAAAGCACGCAACAAGACGGATTTTGAACGCTACCGGGACAGTGGGAATTTAACCGATGAGCAGGATGAAAATATAATTGAGTAAGGATGTAGAAGCAGAGACTTTTATATCGATAAAAAGGAATAAGGATATGAGCAAACTGATTCTTACACTGGATGGCGCCGTCATTCGAGAATATCCCATCGAAAAAGACAGCCTCAGCATTGGCAGAAAACATGGGAATGATATTCAACTCAATGACCTGACTGTCAGCGGCCGCCACGCACTGATCATTTCAATGGGTAAGCACATTTATGTCGATGACCTGGGCAGCACTAATGGCACGCTTATGAATGGCGCCAGAGTGACCAAAACACTCATCAAACACGGTGATGTTATACAAACAGGCAACTATCAGTTCACCTTCTATGACGACACTGAAACTGAATATGAACCCACCATGTTCATTCAGGCTGAAGTTGAAGAGACGCAACTGATTAATATCAAAAACAAAGCGGATTCAACAACAGTCAAAGGCGAACCACTGGCCGGCGTTAAAATCATCAATGGTCCACTGGCCAATAAAACACTGGAATTGAGAAAACCCTTTAACACGATTGGCTTCAATGGCATAAAAACAGCCATGATTTCCCGAGCCACTGATCATTACACCATTTCAGCACTAAAAAGCTACAAACTACGCCGTACAAGTGATGCACCCATGTTAAATGGAAAGGTTATCTCAACCGAATCAATTCGATTAAAGGAAAAAGACATCATCGAGCTTGCCGGAACAAAAATGGAATTTTTTTATTTGCACTAAAAATATAATCCCGGATTCTAAAGTTAATCACTTGAATATGGGCCTAACCTGGATAAACCACAAGATAAGTACCTTCACGAAATAATTTTCTGCAAAATGCACAGAAAATCATTTCTAAGGTACTAAGGGGTGCATTTAAAGCTCAGTTAGGAGTGGTGAAAGAAGTGTCATGGGAGGGAGATATCAAGAATGAGGTGAAAGGCCAAGACTGGGTGCCGAAAATCATATTTGATCCAGATGTTGTGCATGGAATCAAATCATCATATGATGGTATCAGAATCAAGCTTAGACAAAACTTCATAGTTTGGTTAGAATCAGAAAATGAAACAATAGAGAAGGTACAGAATGAACATTACTGAAAAGCTTTTCGTTGCCAAGAAGAAAAAAGGGCTGAGTTTTGCTGATCTTGAAAAGATCATTGATCGTGATGAAGTATGGATAGCCTCTCTATTCTATCGTCAAGCAAGCGCTTCACCTGATGAAGCGAATAAGTTGGTATCCGCCCTGGATCTGAGTCCGGATATTACTGAAGAGTTGATGGATTACCCTACGAAGGGTTTAGGCCCTCTTGTTCCCACTGATCCCCTCATTTATCGCTTCTACGAAATTATGCAGGTCTATGGAATGCCACTAAAAGCTATTATTCATGAAAAATTTGGTGATGGCATAATGAGCGCGATCGATTTTACTATGAACGTGGATAAAGAAGAAGATCCTAAAGGTGACCGAGTTAAAATAACCATGTCTGGAAAATTCCTGCCGTATAAAAAATGGTAGTGACAAAAACCTCACCACGAACGTAAAGCCTGCTCGCGAACAGGAGTCCGGAACACTTCGTTTAGAATTCTTTTCGATTTTATGTGTGCAATAATATTTTTTTTAAACCATCTTTACAACTTTTAGAGATGGGACTGCTCATCAGATCTGAAATTGTTTTATCTACATCATAATCGATTTTTTTTAACGAAAAAATATTGTTTTCATAAACCGCGTAACAAGCCTTGCTACCGTCGCGGGCTAAACCAACGCTACCTGGGTTAATAATTAAAGAATCGGTCACTTCTTTTTGATACTGAATATGAGTATGCCCGACCAGGATATATTCGGTACGTATATCATCCAGTTCTTTTGTCATTTCATCGGACGATAAATATTTAGCAATGTCACCCTGTGGAGATGCGTGCGCCATAAAATAAGATTCCCCTTCGATATATGCCTTGTTAGTTAAAGGCATATTTCTAAGAAAGCTGATATCGTCATCTGTTAACAATGTACGATGCCATTTTCTTGTTTCGATAGAAAATTCTCTAAACGAACCCATACTATGGCAATCCGTATTATACGCCATCGCATTATCATGATTACCCAGCACGCAATAATCCGCATTATTCTTTATAAAATCCAGGCACTCCTCAGGATTTGGACCATAATCAACCACATCACCAAGGAACAGCAATAAGTCATAACCACACTCTTCATCCAATACGGATTTTAAAGCCGGATAATTTGCATGAATATCCGACAGGATTAATATTTTCATTATCTGAAGTCAGTTGAGCGATTTTCGCAGGGCGCGTTTGGTATTTTCCAGTACGTCATCGGCGGTGCGTTTTACCTTTTGCTGCAAGCTTTCGCTGTTAAAAGGATTGCTGTACAGCGGTTGATCCCTGCCGATGTTAACGCCGAACCAGAGTCCGGTACACAGCCCAATGACTAAACCTATCACCAGAATCTTAAGTTGTTTCATATTTCCTCTATCCAAATATGGCGGTTAACACCCTGTCAGCTTATCATAAGCGTATGTCCCCTCTTGAA
>QILH01000205.1 GCA_003233255.1 Gammaproteobacteria bacterium
GGATGATCGTCACGCATACGTTTGAAACCAGAAATGAAGCTAGGCCATGGGCCATCTTCTAATACATCTAGCATGGGCGTTGGATGAATCTTGCTTTTATCCATAGCTTTCTCCTTCGGATATAAACTTGTTTAAAATTAGCCGGCTAATTGATTTCTGCCCTCAGGACGTCGCGACAATAAGTGACCTTGGGATAGCAAAAACCGTGTTTATTTAACTGAGCGAAGTCTAGGTCGCGCCGCTCTCCGGGAGAACCTCACCTATGGGGTGATCATTGTTCCCAGGCTTATCCAATTAGGGGTAGATAAAAAGTAATCAAACATCATTAAATTCAAATAATTAACGGGCTCCAGAAAGTTTGAAAAGCCAATCAACATATAAAACAATAAGTTAGCTTGTTGCTTGTGTTAATGGAAGGCGGGATTATATATCCATATAGTCTTAACGTGAATACCCTCGCAGTAATTTTTTTCTAATCGGTGTACCTGGAAAAATTGTGGTGTATTACAATTACAGTAAGTTTTAATACACAGACAAATTATGCCATACATCATTGAAAATCCGTTATCGGCTCAACTTCCAGCCCATTTTAATCTTTCGCAGCCAGAGGCCTACCAGCAATGGCGACAAAGGAAACTGGCGGATTATCCGCATACATTGCAGACGCTTAGTGTCTCACTACAGAATCCATGGGCATTATCAACCAAAGAGCTTGCGACTCTGGATACCGTGCTGGCAAGAACTAACCTTGCCATATATAAGTGTGAGGGAGCAAAATTGAACAAAGAGGCCTTGCAACGACTGACGTCGCAGCTGGGCTTATCCCAACTGGATGCGAACCTTTGTGCCGATGAGGACCAGATGACGTCCCTGCAAGTACGACAAACTGGCCGCCATGGTGGATATATCCCCTATAGCAATAAACGCCTAAGCTGGCATACCGATGGTTATTACAACCCACCCGAACAGCAGGTGCGTGCTATTGTCCTGCATTGTGTCAGGCCTGCATATGAAGGTGGCGAAAATCAATTCCTCGATCCAGAAATTTTGTATATCCAGCTACGTGATCAGAATCCAGACTGGATAGCGGCGTTACAACATCCCGATGCGATGCTGATACCGCCTAATATCGAAAACGGCAAAGAGATTCGGGGGGAGACGCGTGGATCGGTTTTTTCTGTTTTGCCATCTGGACATCTACACATGCGTTATTCAGCTCGCGCACGCAATATTGAATGGCGGCAAGATGCCCATATAAAGGCGGCAACCGAATTTATAACCGAATTTTTGCGCAGTGATTCAGTCTATATTTTTCGGTATCGTCTGGCGGCAAATGAAGGTGTGATCAGTAATAATGTTTTACATAACCGAACTGCCTTTATTGATAAGACTGGAGCGGAACGATTATTATATCGCGCACGTTTTTATCAGCGTGCCTGTATAGAAAAAGAGAATACATAGGTGGTAAATATGTTGTGGTTAAGTGAAGTGCTTTTACAAAATCATGAAATGACATCGTTTGATGAACTGAAAATAGCGGTTTCAAAAGGGGCTACCACGGGCGAAATGTTTTTTCGCATGGATGTGAAACCGCCGTTTCAGGATACGCCTGAAAACTGGGAAGATCAGTTAGAGTCGGCGTTTACCAGTGGGCAGAGATAGTAAGTGAATTAATAACGTATTTTCAGGTGTAAATTATGTATTGGACCGAAGACATTGATGCGAACAAGAAGTATGAAACGCCGGATGATATTGTCGACATCAGTTTCAAGCTGGACTGTAAAACCTTGCCGGTCGATCATGCGCAGGCCTTATCGAATGCGATGCATAATGCCTTGCCCTGGTTTGCTGATGAAGACTTAACAGGTTTACATTTAATTCATGTTGCTGAATCTGGTAACGGCTGGATGCGGCCTGAAGATACCGAAAACGAAGTGTTATGTCTTTCACGTCGTACCCGCATGACGATTCGTGTTCCCCAGCATCGTATCGAAGATGCGCTTAAATTAGCGGGTACCAAACTGAATATTGATGGTCACGACCTAACGGTGAAAGAGGGTGCCAGTAAAAAATTAAGCATTATGCCGACTATGTTTGCGCGTTACGTTCTAACCGAATCATCAATGGATGAGAACGAATTTTTAAAACAGATGGTCAGCATCTTGCGTGGCATGGATATTCCGGTCACGAAGATGATGGCTGGCAAACAAAACAGGATGCATATGCAAAACGGCGATATTTTTTGTCGCAGTTTAATGGTTGCCGAGCTGACACCAGAGAATGCGGTCAAACTGCAAATGCAGGGTATTGGTGACGGCCGCCGTTACGGTTGTGGCCTGTTTGCCCCTCAAAAAGGCATTAGTGCGGTCAATTCAGACGATTAAGGCTCTGTTTTTCACGAAATATAGCTGAATTTAGCCCTCTATTACTGATGGGGTGCTTGATTCCCAGCTTAAAATCCAGATAATAGGCGCACTTTCATAATTGAGTGTGACTCTTGTAAGGATCAAACATTGATCCGGTCACGACTTAAGATTCGAACGGTTAAATAAAATTCTAGAGGAAATAATTATGGCACTGGAAGTAGATGGGAAAACTATTGCAACAACAGACAATGGTTATCTGGAAAATATCGAAGACTGGACCGAAGCGGTAGGGGCGGTCCTGGCGAAAGGCGAAAGCCTCGAAATGACCGAAAAACACTGGGATGTGATCAACTACCTGCGTGCTGAACACTTTAATAACGGTGGTGCTGAGCCGAATGAACGTACTATCCTGAAAGAAATGGGTAAGAAATGGGGCGAAAA
>QILH01000059.1 GCA_003233255.1 Gammaproteobacteria bacterium
ACATGCCAAGACAAGGTCGTTTACATGTCCCCGGTGGGTTCTATCATGTGATGGGGCGAGGTTTGGAGCGCCGAAACATTTTTTCGAATGATGAAGACAAAATCGATTTTTTAGATCGTTTGGGTATGGGGTTGGAACAAACCCGATGTCAATGCCTTGCCTTCGCCATCATGTCCAATCACTATCACTTACTCATTCGCGTGGCGTCGACTCCATTGAGCCAGTTAATGAGTAAATTATTGAGCGGGTTTGCAAGCGAGTACAATCGACGAAATAAACGCAGTGGTTATGTATTTCAAAACCGATTTAAATCCATTTTATGTGATGCCGACAGTTACTTGCTTGAATTGATACGTTATATTCATTTGAATCCAGTCAAAGCAACTATGCTCGAGTCGATCACGGAGCTTGATCGTTATCCCTGGACGGGACATGCCGGTTTAATGGGGCATCATGTTCAGGCCTGGCAGGAAAGAAACTCGGTATGGTCATTATTTTCACCGCAGCATACACGTGCGGTATCTCAATACCGACAATTTATATTGATGGGTGTCAATTCAAATAAAACACAGAATTTATCAGGTGGCGGACTGGTGCGCAGTTACGGTGGTTGGGATTCCGTCAGCCTGTTACGAAAGGAACACGAAGTCAGAATAGGAGACGAACGAATATTAGGAAACAGTCACTTTGTTGAAACGGTCTTATTAGACGATAGATTGAACATCAACAAAAAGTCAGACTGGCAAGCAAAAGGTTTTGATATAGAAGCACTCGTTAACGCGGTTTGTGCTCATTTTTCGATTAATCCACTTGAAATAACACACAAAGGCCGACAAAATACCCTTTCTATTGTGAAAAGTTTAGTCTGTTATTGGGGAACACAAGAACTTGGGCTTTCGTCAACCGAAATTGCACGCTATTTAAACGTGAGTCAGCCCGCGATTTCTAAAGCGGTTAAACGAGGTTTGCAATATTCTCAAGAGCATACGATTAATTTGGAAACGATATTATATGGTTAAGTTATTAAGTTATGGGTGTCCCTCTCCTGATCCCTTGGACGCAGATATTATCGTAATAGGTTCCGGTGCAGGTGGTTTATCGGCGGCCTTGCCGCTGGCTCAGGCTGGTGAAAAGGTTATCGTGATTGAGCAGCATAACGTGCCGGGGGGCTTGTGTCATAGCTTCCGTAAAAACGGTTACCGTTTTAGTCCCGGCATTCATTATGTCGGCCAGATTGGTGAAGGCGGTGCGTTGCGAAATATTTACGAAGGGCTGGGGGTGGCCGATGACCTGGTTTTTTATGAGATGAATCCAGATGGTTATGAACACATCCAGATCGGCTCGCAGTTTATGGACATTCCCAGCGGAAAACAGGCGACCATCGAACGCTTCAAGCAACGTTTTCCTGCAGATGCTAATGGAATTGAAGATTATTTTTCTCTGGTGGATAAAATTAGCAGTCAGTTGCCGGTGATATCTGAGACTCGAAGTTTTATGGAGTTTCTGAAGGTACCTTTTCGAACCAAAGATATGGGTCGATACGGTTTATTCTCCTTAAAAAGAACCCTTGATGACCGAATGGCTGATCCGCTATTAAAAGCCTTTCTCTCGATTCAATGCGGCGATCATGGCCTGCCGCCGTCAAGAACGCCTTTTGCCTTGCATGCGGCGGTTACCGGCCATTATCTTGAGGGTGGATATTATCCGAAAGGGGGGGGGCGGGCGATCCCCAGGGCGTTTGTACGCGCATTAAGGAAAAACAATGGACAAATAATGTTGTCGACGTCGGTGCAAAAAATTATCACCGAAAAAAATAACAAAGGGCGACAAGCAGTAGGGGTTCGGCTTGCGGATGGCACGGAACTCAGAGCCAGAAAAATAATATCGAATGCGTCGCCTAATATTACTTATGAACAGTTGATTGGCCGGGAATTCCTGAGTAAAAAACTGCTAAAAAAATTAGATCAGTTCACCTACACCACGGCGGCGCTGGTTTTGTATATCGCCACCGATCTCGATTTAGCGAGTATGAATCTGGATTCTGGAAATTACTGGTATACGGCCTTTGGTGATGCTGAGGAGTATTATCGTAAAGCCCAACATCCCGACGTGGTCAATGCAGATGAATGTCCGGGTGTTTTTCTCGGCATCAGCAGTATGAAAGACCCGACCAGTTTCAGGAATGGTCATCACGTTATTGAAGCGGTCAGTTTTATTTCCTACGACGTATTTAAACCCTGGCAACATACGGCCTTCGATAATCGGCCGGAAGAGTATCATGCTCTGAAACGAAAACTCACCGCATCGATGTTAAAGGCCATTGAACATATTATTCCGGGAATATCCGATCATTTGGTTTTTTGCGATTTAAGTACGCCTTTAACGAATGATCACTATGTTAAGTCGACCAATGGCAGTTGTTATGGAACCGAAAAAACCCTACGCCAGTTTGGTCCGTTCAGTTTTAGCGGTCGCTCCGAAATTAAAAATCTTTTCCTCTGTGGGGCATCTACTACGGCACATGGTCTATCTGGTGCCACCTCGTCGGGAATTGGGGTTGCTTCTAGCATCCTTTCCTGCCGACCAAGCGAGTTAATGAGCAATACGGGGCAGACACTAAAAATCATAACAGGTTAATTCTGACCAGGATTTCTCAGTCAACAGACTGTATGCTTTACTCAACCAAATCTATGAGACGGACTTTATGGGATTCTCCTATGGTTTTAGACCTAAGCGTGGTCAACAT
>QILH01000213.1 GCA_003233255.1 Gammaproteobacteria bacterium
TATATAAATAGTAATACATTTAAAAAATGAAGTGATTGAATGGCATCAAGCGGTGCTTCTGGCTTAACGATAAGCCCGTACGATAAATCTGGATTGCGGACAAAGATAATGGAAATGCGCACAAAATATAAAACGCTCGCGATAGACAGCGCCTATGAAATTCTGGAGCAATCCATTATGTTTCATAATGGCAAGCCGATTGGCACGGTGGCCGCATTGAATTCAGAACAACTCGCCGCGGCCAATTACACTGAATGCTTTGTGCGAGACTTTATCCCTTCAGCGCTGGTTTTTCTGGCCGATGGACGTACCGACATTGTTAAAAATTTCCTCGAAACGGTTCTGACCCTGAAAACCAGCCGACGCCTGGTGGCCGGACATGAGATCCAACCCGGGGTCATGCCGGCCAGCTTCAGGGTGGTCACCGATGAAAATGGCACCGAACAGGTACAGGCCGATTTTGGTGAACGAGCGATTGGCCGTGTTGCCCCGGTTGACTCAATGATGTGGTGGATCATCCTGCTCAACATCTATGTACAAAGCACTGGCGACCGAGAACTGGCCATGCGCAAAGAATTTCAGGACGCCATGGCGCAGATTTTGTATTTATGTCTGAAAGATTCATTTGAAGTGAGTCCGGCTCTGTTAGTGCCCGATGCCTGTACCATGATCGATCGCCGCATGGGCATTTACGGTCACCCCATCGAGATACAATCATTATTTTACGGCGTACTCAGGATCATCCATTCTTTATATAAGGCCGAAAGTGAAGAAGATAAATCACTCTTAAACACCGCCATCGTTCGCGAAAAAGCCTTATTAAATTACGTGCGGATTTTTTATTGGCTGGATTTAGATCGCCTCAATGAAATTCATCGCTATACGAATGAAGAATTTGGTATCGACAGTATTAACATTCTAAATATCTACCCTGAATCCATTCCAAACTGGGTCGCTGACTGGTTACCCGATGAAGCCGGTTATCTCGTCGGTAACGTCGGCGCCAGCCGCATGGACTTTCGATATTTTGCCTTAGGAAATTTTTTATCCATCATGTTCGAATTAACCTCCGATGTTCAGGCCAGTCGGATTATGAAACTGTATGAACTGCGCTGGAATAACTTAATCGGCGCAATGCCAATGAAAATATGTTATCCCGCCATGGAAGGGCTGGAATGGCAGGTGCGTACCGGCAGCGATCCGAAAAACGTTCCCTGGTCATATCAAAATGGCGGAAACTGGCCCGCCCTGCTCTGGCCATTTGTGGCCGCCGCATTGAAAACCGGCCGGGGTGATTTGGCCGAACGTGCGGTCGATACGGCCGTTACTCGATTAGTTGATAATGACTGGCCAGAATATTATGATGGTCGGGCTGGCAAATTGATTGGTCGCCGTTCCAATTTTAAACAGGTCTGGACCGCCACCTCATTAATATTGTCACATAAACTACTTGAAAACCCTGGACTGCTAAAATTTCTACCCTGATTATTATGACAACAGAAACATTAGAAAAAAAACTAAACAAGGTCAGAGAATCCTATATTTTAAGTCTGGCTAAGAAAAAAACATTGCTCCAAACCCTCTGGCAGGAACTATTAACGGACTGGCAAACCCCTGTTTTTAATGAACTCTATATAATTATCCATAGCATGGCCGGATCAGCTGGCACCTTTAACCTGGAGAAAGTCACTCAACACGCCAGAATGGTGGTTGAATTATTTAAGGACAACAAATCAAATGAAACCAAACCAGATGAAGCACTCCTGCAGACAATCGAAAACGCACTCGATAAATTATTTAGTAGTATTGAAAAAATTAAATAACCTCAAACAAGTCATCAAACCGAGCAATCAGTAATACTTTCCGCAAACCATCCTGACACCCTTTTATGGTGATTTTTGCCTTATCGCCCCCGGCATGTTCACGCAGCAGCAATAACATACCCAACGCCGAACTGTCCATATATTCTGTTTTAAACATGTTTATGACATATGCGGTGCCTGCTGGTTCATCGCGGTAGGCCTTGCGAAATTCGCGATGTAACTGATAACTAAAATCACCCTGTATATCCAGGGTAACCTCATTTCGTTCATCTGACTTGTACGTTATTATATTGTTCATAATTAAAATAAATCGATATCACCTTCGTTAATGCCCGTTTGAGATACGGCCTGGGATAAATGGCTATTCATTTTCTCAACGACTTGACCGACCCGTTCGTAAAAAGCATCACACGCTTCCTGCTGCGTCCCATAATCCGATAAGTCATGTACCGCGGTGGATAATAAACCTGAGGCTTCCTGCACCTGAACAACACGCGAAAATATATGTTGCAACAATTGGTTGGTCATATCTTCAAACTGCAGTGATCGTACCGCAATACCCACATCGGCGTTTATTTGTGTACTAACCCTGTTCACATCGGCCAGATTTTTCGCCATCAGCTCATTCATCTCCTCAGCACGTACAAACATAACATCGACATCTTCCTTTGACTCAATAGCTAGATTCATATCTCGCGAAGCCATTGACGCCACAGTTTGTTGTGCTAATTTGATATTCTGATCGGCATTGTTCACGACCTCACGGATTTCATCGCTAAAGTTATTTGAATTTTGTGAAAGTTTGCGTACCTCATCAGCTACCACGGCAAAGCCGCGACCCGCATCACCGGCTCGTGCTGCTTCGATGGCTGCGTTCAATGCCAACAAGTTCGTTTTATCGGCAATGCCCTTA
>QILH01000239.1 GCA_003233255.1 Gammaproteobacteria bacterium
GTAACTGATGACACAGGTAAGAAACTAGACGGTTCAGTAACCATCGCAGGCCGTGAAGGAACTTCAGAAGTAGTTGAGTTCTGTCACGAAGTACGCATGCCCATTGATGCCGATGACGGCACCATCACGGGTACTCGTAAGCACGAGCCTTTCATTTTTACTAAATCATATGACGCAATGTCACCGTATCTTTATAAAGCGGTAACTAACGGTCAGACTCTGAAAGAGTTAACCATGATTTGGTACAAAATCGATGAAACTGGCGCTGAAAAGGAGTATTTCCGTCATACATTAGAGGACGTAAAAATTACCTCAATCAAACCTAAGATGCATAACGTTAAGGATTTAGATAAAGAGCGTTATCCTCATCTGGAAGAAGTGAGCTGTAAGTACGGTAAGGTCACCTGGACTTATGCCGACGGCAACATCTCATTCTCTGACTCATGGGTCGAAGGTAGATAAGCAGTACCGGGGTATGTGCTTTGCACATACCCCATTTTACTTTAATTAAAATAGCAATACAGAGCAAAAGACAGGACACATGCAGCACGCATTATTTGAAGTATTAACCGGGCAATTTTCAAACGGGCAACCGATTGAAGCGGTGCCCCGTAGCGGTGATATCCAGATGAGTATCATGGATCATCTCACCCGACTGCTTAATGCGCGTAAGGGATCGATGATTCATGATCCCGATTATGGTTTGACGGACATAGGTCAGATTTACCAAAGCCTGCCGTACTCTGTAAATGAATTAATCGATGTTATAAGAAAGGCCATTTTAAAATACGAACCCAGGTTAGCCAAGGTTGATGTATCGTTTAAACCGATAGTTACCACCGATTGTGTGTTGCACCTGGAAATTTACGGACGATTACGAAATGGTGAATTCGTTTCTTATGACACCTTTTTCTTAAGTGGTGGTAATGCCCAGATTCGACCAGGTAAACGCCAGGGAAAATAACAAATGCGTGATTATTACGAAGCAGAATTAAGATTATTGCATGACTCCGCACAGGATTTTGCCAAGGCTTATCCAGAACAAGCCGGTATGCTGAATCTTAATGAAGTAAAAGATCGCGATCCCTATATCGAACGATTGCTTGAAGGCATGGCGTATCTAACCGCGCAAATTCGTCAGCATATCGATGATGATATCCCTGAGATCAGCGAAACTCTGCTGAACCAGTTGTGGCCGCATTTTTTACGGCCTTACCCTTCTGCGTCGGTCGTCAACTTCACTCCGCGAATTGGCCAGTTGCAAACCACCCAGGAAATAGAAAAAGGCACGCTATTATTAACTTCTTCGGTTGGCGACGAACGAGTGATTTGTCGTTTTCGTTCTACGACGGGTGTAAAACTGAATCCAATACGCATTATCAAGATGGATCTAAACGAACCTGCGGGTGGTGGCTCGACTATCACCTTACGTTTTCAAATGGACACGGGTTTATCCGGTCATGATCTTAATCTGGAAGATTTAAAGATCTATTTGCATGCCGATCCTGCGATTGCAAACTGGTTGCACTACCAGTTATGCATGCAACTGGAAACGGTACGAGTTTTATTTCCTGAACAACCCTCTAAAAATCCAGTAGTGATGTCGGGTCGTGAAGCAGTAAAACCGGCGCATCTTAGCCCGGAAGATGCCATGATTAATATGTCCGGCCGTAGTTTCCACGGATTTCACTTGTTACAGGATTTATTCTGTTTCCGTGAAAAATACATGTTTTTTACTTTGAAAGGTTTAGAAAATGTTGACTGGCCATATACCTCATCGACCTTTGACCTTGAATTCAAGATCAAAGGGATTTGTCCATCTGACCACAATCTCAAAAAAGAGACTTTCCTGTTACATTGTTCGCCGATTGTAAATCTGTTTGAACATACCAGTGAGCCGATACATTTGTCACACCGGCGCAGTGAATATCCGGTTATTGCTGATACGCATGCAAGAGAGGGAATGCAGGTTTATAGCCTGGATGAAGTGGTGGGTATCGATTCAGAAACAGGTGATCGGCATGAGTATACGCCGATGTATACCTTCCAACATCGTGCAAAAAACGGGCGATTTTTCCATTCGCACCGCACCGCGATCAGCTCTGAGCACACGGCCACTTATCTTAGTGTGGGCGGTAAAGCCAATTTTAAGACGGAGATGTTGTCGTGTACATTAACCGGATGTAACGGCAGTTATCCGCGACGATACTTAAAAGAAAATGACATCCGCACGCCCTCGGTTGATTTTCCATCTTATGCAGCATTTAGCAATATCACCCGACCCACCGCGATGTTAGAGCCGCCCGATAAATCCCGTTTCCAGTGGAATTTAATCTCACATCTATCATTAAATTACGATTCGATCGTGAACAAAGATACGTTGCAGCGTTTATTGGGTTTGTATGACTGGAGTAACAACGAACAAAATAAGCGTCGTATCGAAGGTATAAAAGATATCGAAGTTAAGGCCGTCGATCGGATCCGTCGTGGCGCGTTGATGCGCGGCCTTGATATACGTTTAACCCTGCATGAAGATCATTATCGGTCTATCCCGGATATCTATTTATTCGGCCAGGTTTTACATCATTTTTTCAGTATGTACGCGGCGATGAATTGTTTTATCCAAACTCGTATTTTATGTCATCCATCAACCGAGGAGCTCGTGTGGGAACCACTAGTCGGCGAAAACTCCCCGATTTAATCGAGGACGTTTTTGCGAA
>QILH01000066.1 GCA_003233255.1 Gammaproteobacteria bacterium
TTGCTTAAACGAGGCATAACCATATTAGGCCCCACCGAAGGTGTTCCGGCTCGTGGTGATGTCGGCCTCGGACGCATGTTGGAGCCGCAAGACATTGCGCAGCGTGTTATTCGCGATGATCGCGCCAGTCGCCCTTTGGCCGGCGTACGCGCTCTGGTTACCGCCGGACCAACCCGTGAACCTATCGATCCGGTACGATATATCAGCAATCGCAGTTCTGGGAAAATGGGCTACGAACTTGCTGCAGCGCTTTATGATTATGGTGCTGAAGTGGTGTTAGTGAGTGGCCCTGTTGCTCTTGAAAGCGCTTTTGGAGTTGCGCGTATTAATGTGGAAACCGCGCAAGACATGCATGATGTTGTACAGGAAAAAGTACAGGATTGTGATATTTTTATCGCCGCTGCCGCGGTGACTGATTATCGCCCCCGCGACCAGGCAAGTAACAAAATAAAAAAAGACAAAGCAGAATTGCTTATTAACTTAGTTTTGAATCCGGATGTATTGGCTGAAGGGGTACGCACGGCACATTCAATATTCAGTGTTGGTTTTGCGGCTGAAACAGAGCGAGTTACAGAATACGCGAAACTTAAGCTGGAAAAGAAACATCTGGATATGATCGCCGCCAACGATGTCAGCATCGAGGGGCAAGGTTTTGATAGTGATAAGAATGCGTTAACGGTTATTTGGCGTGGGGGTGAAAAAATATTCCCGGTAATGACCAAGCATAACTTGGCACGACAGTTTGTAGCATTGATAATAGAGAAATATAATGAAAAAAGTAGAAGTAAAAATTCTTGATTCCCGCATCAGCAGCGAGTCTCTCTTGCCTGGTTATGCAACGCAAGGCTCAGCGGGCATGGATCTTAGAGCCTGCCTTGATGCACCACTGGAAATTAAACCAGGCGAAACACACCTTATTCCTACTGGCATGGCTATTCATATCGCTGATCCGACGATGGCCGCAATGTTATTACCCCGCTCGGGCCTGGGTCACAAACACGGAATCGTTCTGGGCAACCTAGTGGGCTTGATTGATTCAGACTATCAAGGTCAAGTGTTTGTTTCTTGTTGGAACCGTGGTGATACCGAGTACACCATTCAGCCGTGGGAACGTATCGCACAAATGGTATTTGTACCTGTGATCGTCGCCGAATTGGAGATCGTTACTGAATTCAATCAAAGTGAGCGGGCCGAGGGTGGGTTTGGTCATTCCGGTCAACATTGATTACATGTGTTAGGTAATAACTTTATGACGATTAAATCAAATAATGCAATGAACATAGCACAAGTATTAACGGAAGCCCTACCGTATATTCAGCGCTTTTCGGGAAAAACCATCGTGATCAAATACGGTGGCAATGCGATGATAGATGATCAGCTAAAGAGCAGTTTTGCTCGCGATATTGTATTAATGAAACAGGTGGGTATGAACCCTGTCGTGGTGCATGGCGGCGGGCCTCAGATTGCTGATATGCTGGCTAGGCTGGGTAAAGAAAGCCGCTTTGTGGAAGGAATGCGCGTAACCGACGATGAAACCATGGAGGTAGTAGAAATGGTTTTAGGCGGTCTGGTCAATAAAGAAATTGTCAGCCTGATAAGTCAGCATGGTGGTAATGCCATAGGTTTGACCGGCAAGGATGGCGGCTTGATTCGAGCCAAGCAACTGACGGTCAAGCAAAATCCAAAAAAAAACGAGCACGTGAAACCCATCGATATTGGCCGTGTTGGTGAGGTGACCAGTATTCATGTTGGGGTGGTGAATATGTTGATTGGCGGCGACTTCATTCCCGTTGTAGCACCTATAGGTGTGGGGGATAACGGCCAGGCTTATAATATTAATGCAGACTTGGTTGCGGGCCGTTTAGCGGCCGTTATGGGAGCGGAAAAGCTAATACTGTTAACCAATACTCCCGGCCTGCTGGATCGCGACAACAAGACGATGACCGGCCTTGAAAGCGCCGATGTTGATAAGCTTATTGATGACGGAATTATTTATGGTGGCATGTTGCCCAAAGTACGATGTGCACTGGATGCGGTTAATAGCGGGGTGGGTGCGTCGCACATTATTGACGGACGCGTAAACCATGCGGTGCTGCTTGAACTATTTACCGACGCAGGCATCGGCACTTTGATACGTTGTTAGGCAAGGGTCGAGTTTTTTCCATAAGATGAATATCGATGAGGGATAAATTTTTCAAACCACGTTAACCAATAATCGGTTGCACCTGACGTTTTACCTGTTGCATTCCTAGTTACCACGCAAAAAACACAGCTGATAAGTTAAGCGTTAGGCGATAATATTTTTGAAAAGCACTTGATTAAATTTTTACCAAATTCTTCTAACAATGGCTACGTCTCAAAGGTTTTCGTCGGTAGTAATTATGGGAGTGTTACAAAACACTGAAATAGCGGCAATGAGTTAATCTACAGAATCATTATTAATCTTTGCTCCAAAATTAACTGAAAATTCCATGGGAACCTATGCCGAGTTAACGGCATGCATCGAATATTTCCACGCGATAGTCCTGCTATGAAATGAATACGCTGAGAGTTCTATGGCTTTTTATAACGAAGCTGAGATACAGCGTAATACACCATAACTATACGCACCCTCTAACTCATCATAAACAGGGCGTAATTTTACGGGCTCACCAAGCGCTGAATCTCTATGTGCGAGGATAGCATCTTCTATTAATTTTCGTTCTGCA
>QILH01000023.1 GCA_003233255.1 Gammaproteobacteria bacterium
TGTAGTTGATAGCGTAGGGGCAGGAAATAAAGTGACGGCAATCCTGCCACTCATAAAGAGTGCTGAGAATAAATTTCTTTCACTCAAACACCGATACACCACGCATTATAGCCTGCTGCTTGCAGACCCAGAACATGATCAAGATCAGCAGCGGATTCTCAGTTGTATGGTTCAGGGTTTGAATCAGTTGCCACTTCATTCATTGCTATTGGAACCTGTTGCTGACAATGACAGCAGAATATCCGCTTTGCAACGGATCATGGAAACAGCTGGGTTTAACTGTGAACGACTATTTCGATTGTATAACTGGATTTATCGCATGCAGGGGCAGTCATTTAAGGACTACATGGCAGCCCGCCCTGCCAGGCTGCGTAATACGATATCTCGCAAGAAGCGTAAACTTGATCGTGAACACGGCTTTGAGATTCGTCTTTTTACGGGTGACGAAGTACCGCAGGCAATGTCCGATTATTATGCGGTTTACACCGCTAGCTGGAAGGCGAATGAACAGTATGTCGGCTTTCTCGATGGTATTGTCGCGGGCTTTTCCAGGCCCGGTTGGTCAAGACTTGCGGTTCTTTATGTTAAGGGGCAGCCTATCGCTGCACAGCTCTGGTTTGTACTTCGCAACAAAGCGAGTATATTCAGACTGGCGTATGACGAAGCGTGGAAGCAATATTCACCGGGTTCAATACTTACCCGTTTCCTGATGGAGTACGTGATCGATATCGACAAGGTAGAGGAGATCGACTTTCTAACAGGAAACGAGGCTTACAAGCAGGACTGGATGTCTGATCGCAGGGAACATTTCGCGTTAAGTTGTGTGAAAAGTGTAAAGCCCGCAGGGTGGTGTGAACAGTTTGCCGAATCGCTGAAGCGTATGTGGAAAAGACGATAAACATCAGACATATCAGGCGGCAAGATGAATCAAATTTCTATTTAATGAGGAAAACAAAATGAAGCAATTTGTGTTCGTTTATCTGGGCGGCAATCAGCCATCCAACCCAGAGGAAGCTAGTAAGCACTTTGAAAAATATATGGGCTGGTTATCATCGCTTGGTGACTCGGTTGTTACTCCTACCATTCCACTAAAGGATACGACGACGGTAAGCCCTGATGGGACAATAAGAGAAGGAGGAAGTAGTGCAATGTCTGGCTTCTCGATTATTAAAGCAGACTCGATGGAGGCCGCACTTTCGATTGCACAGGATTGCCCTTTTCTTGAAATTGACGGTTCACTTGAAGTGTCTGAGATGATGCAGATGCCTGTTCAATAGGAAAAAGCATAAATACTATTTAATAAGGAAATGAGATGTTGCGTTCAGTAAAACCTGAAGAGTTTATGACTATAAAAGATGAAGTTATTGGGGTCAGAGCACAGTATTTGCTAATATTAGAGTTATCTGTGTTCTGAATCCGATAACTTATGAAACCAACATTCCATTAAATAGAATTAGGGCAACGTCAAAACAACAATTTAACTTGCACGACCCTATTTTAGTCAATTGCCAAATTGATGGTCGCACCGATTAAGCAGCACCATACTGACAAAATTAGGGCTTCAGAATGTTACAAATATAGGTAGCGTTGAGCACTATTGACATTACAATGAGTTAATACAAAGTTCATCCGTAAAAATTAATTAACATCTATCGGTTCGGAGTAAAAAATGAAAATTGAACAATTATTTGATGCAGTAACAGGAACATACTCTTATTTACTTTGGGAACAGAAAACCAAAGAGGCCGCACTAGTTGATTCAGTCCTGGAACAATTTGAGCGTGATAAAAAAATCATCAAACAGCTAGGTTTAAAATTAAAATATACTCTGGAAACTCATGTACACGCAGATCATATAACTGCATCTGGTTTATTGCGAGATGAATTTGGTAGTGATGTTATGGTTCATGAGAGTAGCGGCTTAAAATGTGCAGATAATTTTCTTAACGATAATGACACATTAACTTTAGGCGAAGAATCTATACACGTAATCTATACGCCGGGACATACGGATACCTGTATAAGTTTCTATATTGATGGCTTTGTCTTTACTGGAGATGCGTTACTTATTGATGGCTGTGGACGCACTGATTTCCAAGCTGGCGATGCAAAGAAACTTTACCATTCTATCACTCAAAAACTTTTCACATTGGATGATCAAACCGTTGTCTACCCTGGACATGATTATTTAGGCTTTACTGCATCAACAATTAGTCATGAAAAGACGTTTAATTCTCGTTTAGGTAATAACCAATCCGAAGATGCTTTTGTTGCTATTATGGATGGGTTAAACCTTGATCTTCCAAAAAGGATTCATATAGCTGTCCCTGGTAATATGCAATGCGGTCTAGTCAAAGAGTAAGGTTTAAGTAATCCTTACAAATGTGGCGTTAGCTCTAAGGAAATCGCATTGTCACAAATAAAACTTGAGAAGTTATTGGAAGTCATTGGGGTCAGAGCACAGTTATTGGGGTAAGACCAAGGCTAACAAAGGATATATTCGTGAACTTGAATTTTCTAATAGCAGGGTGTTTGGCGATTGCTCTTGGTATTATACATTCTATACTGGGTGAGATTCTGATATTTCGTCACCTCCGAAAATCAGATATATTTTCTGACAAAGGGATGTCAAAATTAAAAATACGTCACTATAAAACTATGTGGAGTACATGGCATCTTGTTACTTTATTTGGCTGGGGAATAGGT
>QILH01000284.1 GCA_003233255.1 Gammaproteobacteria bacterium
CAGCGACTTGCGACGCACGATAGCCTATTACCAACTAATGCAAACCCTTTGACTTTATCTGTCCGATATCTCTAGACCAATGGAGACCAATGGGGTCAGACTCCTTTGCCCTCTACAAATTACGATGATCATACATTTTCAATTTTGTTATTTAGTTTCTCGAGCAAGGCAACAAGATCCATATCTTTTTCCTGTGACAGACGTTGTATCGTCCACATCATGGTTGAATCATTGCCGCAACCACACAGGCCAAGCTCCATGAACCCGTCGGTGAGTTCTGGATAGTCTCGAAGTACAGTACCTACCGTTGTTGACGTTTCTATTTCCATTTATTAATAATAGTTCATAGATTAAGCAGCATCTGATTCATTAATTATCAAACAAAATAATTCAAAGCGGATGATTTCTACTTGACCTGTGAGTAACACACATGTTCTATCCTTTGATTATAAGGGGTTCAGCATGAAAAATCCGACCGACAATCAATATACAGCTCGTTTGCAAATTACCTCTGCCGCTGGACACTCGATCCTGAAACAGATTCTGGCTAATTATCAGGGCAGCGTCGCGATACGATTATGGGATGGTAAATATGCGGTGGGAAATGCGGATGCACCGTGCACGGTGGTTTTCAATCAACCCTCGGTTTTACGCCAGTTGATTTTACGCAGAAATGTGGTGCATTTGGCCGCAGACTATCTGGCACAGGAAGTCGATATTGAGGGCGATGCCGAGCATTTATTTGACCTGGTGTCTTATATGCGGGATCTGGTTTTACCCTGGACAAGCAAATTGCATTTGATGTGGCTGGCATTAAAGTTACCGGGTCATCATCGAGAGAAAAGCACGCGGGCCATACGCGCCGGGCATGATGAACGGCGAAATACCAAACAGAGCATATCTCACCATTACGATGTCGGTAACGATTTTTATAGCTTGTGGCTGGATCGGAAAATGGTTTATTCCTGTGCTTATTTTTCCAGTCACGATCAACTACTGGATGAAGCCCAGAATGACAAACTGGATTATATCTGTCGCAAGCTGCGCCTGACACCGGGCGAAACCTTGCTGGACATTGGTTGCGGCTGGGGCGCACTGGTGTGTTGGGCCGCACAGCATTATGGGGTCAAGGCGCATGGCATCACGCTGAGTGAACAGCAAGCGGCCTATGCGAATGAGCGGATACGCAAAGAAGGTCTGCAAGATCAGGTCACGGTCGAGCTGCTTGATTACCGTAACCTGCCGGCTGATGCTCGTTATGACCGAGTAGTGAGTGTTGGCATGTTTGAGCATATTGGCGTGGCTAACTTTCCGACTTATTTTAACACCATCAAACGCGTGCTGGCCCCGGGCGGTTTATTTCTCAATCACGGTATTACCAACGATACCGGTTGGCGGGATACCCCCATCACTCGCTTTATCAATAGTTATGTTTTTCCAGACGGTGAACTGGCGCGCATTGGCGACGTCGTTAAGGCGATGGAACGTGCCGGTTTTGAGGTTATTGATGTCGAAGGCTTGCGTCATCACTATGCCCTGACCCTGCGTTGCTGGGTCAGGGCGTTGGAAGCAAACAAGGCACGAGCCGTCGCCATCGTGGGTGAACCAACTTACCGGGCATGGCGTTTTTATATGTCAGGTTCGGCTTACTACTTTGACGTAGGCAGCATCAATGTCTTTCAGGTGTTGGCGGGACACGATCGAGAGCCGTTAACGGTTGGTTTGAGGCGTGACGAGTTGTATGAAAAAGGCTGTGAATGCCAAACTGCAAGTAAAAATAATATTTTGGAAAGATCACACCAGGATATGAATAAAATATCGATAGTTGATATGAAATTACACGAAAAAAACTTATCATTGCAGGCAAAATATAATATTACGGCATATTTTTATGATATTTTGGGTTATCTATGGGAAAGGAAATTTAGAAAATTTCGCTCGACCTTAGTAGGAGAATTAAGGGGCAAAATATTGGAAGCTGGTATTGGAACCGGGAGTAATCTGGAATTCTATCACGAAGATGTTGATTTGGTAGGCATCGAGTTAAGCAAACAAATGTTGCGTAAAGCCGAAAAGAGAATAAAAAACACCAAGTGTAAAGTAAGATTAATACATGAAGATGCTACCACTATGCAGTCAATAGAATCCAACCAATTCGACTGGATTATCTCAACATTTATGTGTTGTGTAATGCCAGATGAAATACAAAATCTTGCTATAGAGCAATTTGGTAGAGTGTTGAAACAAGGTGGAGGTTTTCGAATTTTAGAAATTATACATTCAAAAAATACAAAAATAAAAAGAAGGCAAGATTTTTTTTCACCATTAGTTGAAAAAATATATGGCTCAAGATTAGACAGTAATACTCTTCGACACATTGAACAATCATCAAATTTAAAAGTTACACATACATCTTTTTTAAAAGATGATACTTATCTTCTAATTGAAGGCATCCGAGTATAGGAATGGTTATCAAAGTGCTGTAGACGTTCGTAGCTCACGCAGCCGAAAGCAGATACTTACCATTATGTATTTTTTAATTAGCTGGGTCGGACCGAGCCAGCCTATTCCAGGAAATTGAAGCGGGGTATCCGGGTCAGACCCAATGCCAGTAAGTTAAGCAATAAGTCATTGATTATGATAGAGTAATAGATCGGAGTATCCGGGTC
>QILH01000063.1 GCA_003233255.1 Gammaproteobacteria bacterium
GGGATACAAAGACACGTTTGCGTGATATGTTTAAGCCAAACAAAATCAGTGCTAAAAGTCCAGTTAATCCAATACCCGCCGTAAACGAAAATTCATAGCTCTCCATTGAAAAACCAAACATGGACTTCAAAAGATAATATCCAACGAGAGCTAACATACATAAACTCAATAATATCAGCCAGCGCCAGGCAAAATGTAAACGTAAATGTCCCTTATCGGCCAGCGCTAACAAATGCACTGAATATTTTTGCGACTTCGGTTTACTTTTAATGCAAATTCTGACCTCTTTACCGTTTACGATCTTGAATTCTCGAACCGGACCCAATCGACCCTGCTGCTCTAAACTGGCGTTGATTTCAATCGTCATGGATATTAATTTCTTTCTGGAGAATGGCTACTTTTATAATCGTCACCCTCCAGCAGATCTTTAAGACTAATTCCCTGAATTTCCGCCTTCGCAGCCGTTTGATAACGATCAAAAATAAATGTAATGCGGCCATCCCGTGGTAGATGAGAAATTTTTACAACACTGTTTTCTTCCGCCTGTCGCACGGCTATTAAAATTTCATTTACGGTCAGCGCATCAGGCGCCTTACCCGGTATTAGCTCAGCCGGGTCAGTATCAGTCCGCAGCAATAACCGTGCGGCAAGCAAACTTTGAATCACTGGACTAATCGATTCAGGCGATACATTTAGATATTGAGTTAACTCGTTGAGGGTTATGGTCTTATTTTTTGCGTAATAACATTCCGCAATCTTGAGCATTGCCGTTAAAGCGGCTCTTTCTTTCATTCTATTGCTTAAGGTCCATTTGCGTTTATCTCGGGAGCGGTACGCAGGATTTTGATAATAAAAGGCAATACTGGCGCCCACTAATATAATAGTCCAACTAATGTAAATCCAGATCATAAAAAAGAATAACGCGGCAAAGGCTGAATAAATGGCTGAATAGTTGGCCTGGGAGACATACGAGGCAAATAACCATCCAAGTGTTTGCCAGGCAATACCTGCCACGACTGCGCCAATCAACGCAGGGATAAATTTGACTCTGGTATTTGGAATAAAAATATATATAAAGGTAAATGCCAGTATGACCAGGACATATGGAATTGTTAATTCAAATACACTCAGTAATGAAGCGAAAAAATTATAATCCAGTGCAGCTTTATACAATGTCGTGTTTGTTAATGTCGCGGTTAACCCTATTGCCGTAAAAACCAGAACCGGGCCGATTAAAATTACGCTAAAATAATCACTAAAACGACGTACAAAGCTTCGCTCTTCGCTCACATGCCAGGTAAAGTTAAATGCCAGCTCAATTTTTTGTATCAACGATATGACCGTATACAGCAGCAGCATAAATCCTACTGAACCTAAAAGGCCAAAATTAATTCCTTCAACAAAGCTTATAATGGTGGCAGTGATTTCTGGACCACGTTCGCCTAAGGGTTCTAATAAATTAAGTAAGGCCGGCTCAATTTGGTTATGCGCGCCAAAGCCTTTAAGAACTGACACGCTTACCGCTATCAATGGCACAATTGAAAGCAGGCTGGTATAAACCAGACTCATTGCACGAAGATTTAATTGCCCATCAAAAAATAGATCACGGATAGTTAAATAAGCGATTCTTAAGATGCTAATTAAATGCTTTTGCCAAACGGGCGCCAGGTTATAATCTGTATCCCAGATAACATTGATAATTTTTGCGCGGATTTTCTGAGTGTAGTTCATCATTTTTATTATTCTGTATTTTAACCGCTGATAAGGATTAGGAAGCTCTAGCTACCCGTCATATCTGGATACACCACTACCTTTCCTGTTGATACCCTATAGCAGAATAAATGTCAAAGATATCACTCTGAAAAAGTGAACTTGCCCAATTTGCAGTGAGTTGCAGCCATAATAGTTAAAGCGAGCCCAATAAACCCCGACGACAGACGAACATATTTTCAGGCCTGTGTAAGTATTGAGCATCAATAACAATATGTTATACTGTGTAATTATCAGACATCGTTCTGACTAATCCTAAGTTATTCGTTAACAAACTCGTTCAAACAGGAACGCTAAATATGGCTGTAACACAAAATAAAGTCGTCACGATTGATTATATTCTTAAAGATAATGACGGGACAATCCTCGATCAAGCACAAAATGGCGAGTTTTCCTACCTGCATGGTGCCAGTAATATTATCCCCGGTCTGGAAAATGCCCTGTTGAATAAAAAAGCAGGTGAGACACTTTCCGTAACCGTACCGCCTGAACTGGGATACGGTGAACGCAACGACAGCTTAAGCCAGGTTGTATCGATGGATATGTTCGATTCAACCGAAGAGATGACAGAGGGACAGCAATTTCACGCTCAGGGTGAAGATGGCGAAGACATCATGATAACCATCACGAAGATCGATGATGATAATATTACGATTGACGGCAACCATCCTCTGGCCGGGCTTGAATTAAATTTTGATGTCACCGTAATTAATATTCGTGACGCCAGCGAAGAAGAAACTGCACACGGACACGTACACCAACCCGGTCATTCTCACTAGTTTATAGTAATTGTTCCCGCAACATCACTAAATAGATATTCCTAAAATAACGTCTACTTACCCCTTCATCCCAGCCTTCTCGGCAAGTGCTCCATGCTTTGCCCTACC
>QILH01000195.1 GCA_003233255.1 Gammaproteobacteria bacterium
CCGAGCGCCAGCGAACCATTAATCAGATGCTTAGGAACGGCAAACAAGGCATCTTCCGCTATCGAAAAGATAGTCGGAATCACCGCAAATCCCATCGCCAGACCGACGACAATCGAATTGCGCTGATCAAATAGTATCGAGGCATCTTTTAACGCGGCGGTAACGTTACCATCGAATAAAAGATTCTCTATTAAGGGAGATAATAGTGCGCCCATTAAAATACAGACTAAAATCGAAACAAGTAACGGTAAATACGATTTTAATGTCTCATTGCTTAGCTTACTAATCCGTTTCTCAAATTTTTCCGATCGGGAGACAAAAAGGATAATCCAGGGAAATAACAAACCCGCAATGACCAGATACAGATTTCGATCTAACCACGGCCCAACATGATTTCCATATTGAGTGACATCACCATCAAACCACCACATCTCCAGTATCGGCCCAAGTGATAACGCAACCCAGCCAATTAATATAATTGCCGGGATCAACAAGGCACCTTCCCAACCATCGGGAATGATAAATCGGATTTTTTCCGGCATGCGCTGCCAACTATAGGCCGCAATCAAAACGCCAATCGGCATCCCCAGCATCATTAAAAAGATCCCGACCAGATTATCCTCGACAAAGGGGGCCAGCCACAAACCGGCCAGAAAACCGAGGATTACGGTCGGCAAGGCTTCCATTATTTCAATCGAAGGTTTTATGGTCTTACGCATATTAGGTGACATAAACTGGGCGGTAAAAATAGCGCCCATAATGGCCAGCGGTATCGCGATCATCATTGCATAAAATGCTGCTTTTAAGGTACCAAATGAAATCGGTACCAAAGAAAATTTGGGTTCAAAATCATTATCCGCCGAAGATGATTGCCATGTATAACTCGGCTCAGAATAACTCTCATACCAGACCTTACCCCACAGCGAACTCCAGGAAATTTCCGGATGTTCATTATCGATCTTCCATAAGCTGGTATTATTGTCCACACTCGTGATCAACATCGCATTAGCCCGAGGCGATATTGCGAGATTATCTATTTTTGTATCCGCTAAGGTTTGTCTGAATACGGTTCTTTCTGCCGTGGTATGGTAAATACCTAACAAACCGGACTCATCAAAGGCCAGAAAACCTTTGCGACTAAATTCTGGAATGATTTTCACAATCGCGGCGGGATGTTTATCAAAATCGCGAAACTTGACCAATTGCTCACGGTTGTTCTCATTGCGGACTAACGACCACTGCGCAAGATGGCCATGAGAATCACCGACCAGAATCGAAATACCACCCGTGAGCGAATCGATTGCGGTAATCTCTGCACCATCATTCGTGACCGTGAGGTGTTGCAATAACAGCGGAGCTGATTTTTCCCGAATATCAAAAAACGTTATGTAACCACCCTTACTGACAATGAATAACTCCCGTTGATCTTTATCAACTAACAAGTGGGTTAACTCAGTTGCCGGATAAGATAATTCCGCCTCACTGCGTTCATACTCTTCCGATTCGTCCAGCAGCGATTCTTCTTTTGTAAACGCCACCAACATTAATCTTTTGTCCGCCGTAGCCGCGACCAGGGTGATGCCTTCTTCATTTAACTGCACATCAATATGCGTTAGGGCTTCATCCTGAGTATCGATCAGAATCGGCGCATCGCCCAAAGGTGATTGAACCACCGGGGTAATCAGTCTCTTATCGTTGGGATAGGTCACTCTGTATTTGTGCTGATACACCAGCGCACTGCCATTGCTTAAGCCAAATGCTATCGTGGCCTGTTCGGGATCGGCACTTGCAAAACTGGTGACCGTTACATTCTCTGGCAACTTAGGTGTAAAACGATGTTTGATGTCGCCACTGAGCGTATCAAAAAATATCAACTCACCTGACGCCAGTACACGCAAACCGACCTCATTTTGTTCCTCAACGGCGAGGTATAAGGTTTTCTGGCTGGCATATTCTGCCGAGGGAGGAAACTGAGACTGTTTGGTTATTTCTGCACTGGAAAAAATAGGCGCGACCACAAAGAGCAAATAAAGGAAGATCAGCGTGATAGCAAAAATGATACTGATACCACCAAAACCCACCGCATAGCGCATAAATACGTCGAGAAACATACGGAAGCGGAAGTAAAAACTGTCCGACTGACTAAGAATACTGTTCGTCGTCGGTTTTGATTGTTCTTTTGGCATTACGCCAGCATATCGATCTTATATGACAGAAATGTGACAATAAATAATAAGGCTAGATGTCAATCTTGTCGCTTTCCGGGCACCGTGAACCTCCCCGGTTAACAGCACGAAAAAGCCCCGAATAACTCGGGGCTTTTTCGGCCTGACGCGTCTTATTTTATTTTCGCCAGATATTTGGTAATAACCTTAACCGGGAGAGGAATATAGCCATCTTTAACCACCACTTCCTGACCACGTTTTGACATCACCATGGTCAGAAATTCACGCTCCAAAGGCGCTAATGCCTTATTCGGTGCTTTGTTAACATAGACGTACAGGAAACGAGCCAGCGGATAGTTCCCTTTTACCGCGTTATCCGGTGTGGCTTCGATAAATTTACCCCCCTTCCTTGAAAGCGGTATGGCTTTTACACCAGAGGTCTTATACCCAATTCCCGAATAACCGATACCATTAATAGAGGT
>QILH01000108.1 GCA_003233255.1 Gammaproteobacteria bacterium
ACTAAATAACTGTTCCAAATACCCGATCACTAAAGGGATATCAATTCCAATGACATATGAACCTTCTGGACGTTTGTCGCATATTTTAAGGCACATAAGCCATTTTGTCATTCTGAGCGCGTTGTTTGCGCGAAGAATCTTCGCTTGTCGCTCCACATTTTAGATGACTCATGGGAATTTCAAAGTGAACGGATATTAGGATCGCCTATTTAATACTGAATTATTAGATTAAATACGCCACTTAACACATCAGCCATTTTTTCGTAATTCAATTTTTCGGGAGTATCGTCTGCGGTATGGTAGGCATGATTACGAAAAAATGCGGTATCGGTAATCATTATTGCAGGGTAACCTTCGTTCCAGTAATTCAGGTGGTCGGAAAAATCGATTCCAGGGATCATTCGTGGGGCGTTAATTGAATAGACATCCATGCTGGTTGCGGCCTGCATTAAGGTTTTGGCTTGTTTGATGATCCCACCCTGATGAATCAATCCAACAACAGCAATGTAATTTCCCTTGTCTGGGTAAAGCCATTCAAGCAAGGGTACGGGATACTGCTGTGATTCGGCCTGATCCGAAAAATAGCCTAACATCTCCAGGCTGATCATTAATTTAATATCGACCTTTTCTTCACGCATTTTAAAGGCATGCCAGGCGCTGCCCATTTGATCTGTTTTAAAATAGGGGGGCTCTTCCAGTGCATAGGCGACCAGATCAATACGAGTAGACAATTTTTTATCTTTTAATCTTTCGACTGAAGCCAATTTCTCAGCTAGCGCAATCAATCCTGCCACCCCACTCGCGTTGTCATCTGCCCCAGGAGTTGAACCCGCAGAATCATAATGGGCGCCAACAATGATACGTTTACCTTCCTCCGGGCCAAAAGACGCGATCACATTACGATAGGTCTGCTGATTAATGACGTAACCTTGATAACTCACTCGTGGGCTGGACTTTGAAAATTCAGTTTTTATATAATCGGCACAACGCTTCATGTTTTCCGGATGCAGGCCATCGCGTGGAAAGAAATCGTTAACCAGTGTGGTGACGGTATTTTTCAGCTGTGCCGGATTAAAGGTTTCGATATTCTCTGCTTTACTAACCGGGCCGAAAACGGGCTGCATTAATATGTACCACAGAGTAAAAACAAAAACCAGTAGCAGCGAAACAAGCAGTAACAAAAACCGACGCAGTTTAACCCACATGTGAATAGATAAAAGGTACGCGCCGGGTTACGCCACAGAACAGATCATAACTGATGGTGTTGGCATGTTCGGCGATAACATCAACCGACAGGCCCTCGCCCCATAAAATAACCTCGTCGCCAACATCGATATTTTTTGACTTGCTAACATCAACCGTAATCATATCCATGGAAACGCGCCCAATCAGCGGATAGTATTTTTCGTTAATGAGTACCGGTGTGCCGGTTTGGGCATGACGGGGATAACCGTCGCCATAACCGATGGTGATGGTGGCGACGCGGCTATCTTTTTCACAAACATAAGTTTGACCATAACCAATGCTCTCGCCCTGTTTATAATTTTGTACTGCAATCACTTCTGATTTCAAGGTCATCACGGCTTGAAGCTCATACTGTTCAGCCGTTTGATTCATTACCGGCGAACTGCCATATAACATGATACCGGGACGAACCCATTGAGTCTTCGCATGTGCATCGGGCCAGGCTAATAGAGCCGCCGAATTAGCCACACTGATTTGCGTTTCATCATTTACGTTTAACGCGTCAAGGCTATCGGAAAAAATTTTGAGTTGCTGCGTGGTAAAGCTTGAATCCGGATCATCTGCACAGGCGAAATGAGTCATGACATGAACGGGTTGTTGCACAATGGAACAGACTTGCAGACGTTGATACATTACCTTCGCCTGCGGTGGAGAAAATCCAAGCCGATGCATGCCGGTATCTATTTTTAGCCATACGGTAATATCTTTTTCGTCGTCCTTTGACTGATTTTTTTCTAATATTTCGATCTGTTGTTCATTATGAATCACACATTGCAGATCATAGGCAAACACCATGCGCAGATCATCCGCACAGTTAAAGCCTTGCAGGATTAAAATGGGTTGATAGACGCCGGATTCGCGCAGATCCATAGCTTCATTGATGGTCGCCACCGCGAAGCCATCGCTGCTCGATAAAGCGCGAGCTATCTCGATCATGCCATGGCCGTAGCCATTGGCCTTGACCACAGCCATAATCTTCGCTTGCGTGTTGGTATGTGCGACGTGCAGGTTGTGTTGTAATGCAGTTAGGTTGATTTCAGCGCGAGTGGCGCGGCTCATGAATAGCCCTCGTTGTTATTAATAAGACTGATCATACGAATGATTTTCAAAACGGGTATATTGCCCCAGGAAGGTCAGGCGGGTGGTCCCAATCGGGCCGTTCCGTTGTTTACCGATAATAATTTCAGCGGTGCCCTTGTCGGGCGAGTCTTCGTTATAAACCTCATCCCGATAGATAAACACGATCACATCCGCGTCCTGCTCGATCGCGCCCGACTCACGCAGGTCTGACATCACCGGGCGTTTATTTGGGCGTTGTTCCAGGGAACGGTTTAACTGTGAAAGCGCGACCACCGGAACATTCATTTCTTTGGCCAACGCCTTC
>QILH01000020.1 GCA_003233255.1 Gammaproteobacteria bacterium
GACTTGTGTGAATATGACTTTCATTGTGTTCTCCTTATCCATTGATGTAACTGTCAGAAATAATTAACTATTTTATAAATAAACAGTGTTCAATTAAAGTTGAAATAAAAGCCGATTGCTTGAATCGACAATAATGAACAGTGTTTAATTATTTATAACACATAATTGAACAACGTTCAATATTTGGCTGTATTTAATATCGGTTTTGGGGAATATGGGGGGGTTGCCAAAAAAATCCCTAATGCGGTTTTGAGTTTAACGCATCGTGCGATCTCGTTAGCAAAAAATAGTTCTGTAACCTTTTGTTAATGCTCGTTAAAATTTATCCTGGTGCGTTTTATTAAAGCCATCATTTCGATATCAAAAACACCCTTCTATGCGGTTAAAATCGGTATTTCAAAATAATTTGTTTTTTCTTTCAATCACTTGGTGTCAATTTTCGTGGTTCAACCCGATTCCGCGATTCCGTAGTGCAAGATCGATTATGCGTCTTGTACAGATCCCCTCACTCCCACTCAATAGTGCCGGGCGGCTTACCCGTGACGTCATACACCACACGGGAAATACCATCAATCTCATTGACGATTCGGCGTGACACCAAATCCAGAAAATCATAGGGCAGATGCGCCCAGCGTGCGGTCATGAAATCAACCGTTTCGACCGCACGCAGAGCAATAACATATTGGTAGCGGCGGCCATCACCGGTCACTCCCACTGATCTAACCGGCAGAAATACGGTGAAGGCCTGGGATATACCATGATACAAATCGTGTTTGAATAATTCTTCGATAAAAATATTGTCGGCCAGACGCAGCAAGTCAGCGTATTCTTTTTTAACTTCCCCTAGAATGCGCACCCCTAATCCCGGGCCCGGAAAAGGATGTCGATAAACCATGTCGTAGGGCAAACCAAGTTCAACCCCTAACTTTCGTACTTCATCTTTAAACAGTTCGCGCAGGGGCTCGCACAATTTTAACTTCATGTGCTCGGGCAGTCCGCCCACATTGTGATGTGACTTGATTAAATGCGCCTTACCGGTTTTTGCCCCGGCCGATTCAATCACATCCGGGTAAATAGTCCCCTGCGCTAACCATTTCGCCCCTTCCGCCTTCTCTGGCTCCCGGAGCATTAGTCCATGGCCCAGGCCAGCTTCTCGACTTTTCAGTCTCACCTTCTCCCTGGACGTCGCCTGTTTTAGTTTTCCCGCTTCTTCCTCAAAGATTTCAATAAACAGATTGCCGATCACTTTACGTTTGCGTTCGGGGTCATCCACCCCTTTGAGGGCGGCCAGAAAACGAGCCTCGGCATCAATTCGAATAACCTTCACCCCCATATGCTCAGCAAAGGTGGCCATTACCTGATCGCCTTCGTTTAAACGCAGTAAGCCGTTATCCACAAACACACAGGTAAGCTGATCACCAATCGCTTTATGCAATAAGGCCGCAACCACGGAAGAATCCACACCTCCCGACAAACCCAGGATAACGTCATCGTCACCGATAGTTTCTTTCACATTGCTAATGGCATCGGCAACGATATTGCTGGCATTCCATAATGATTCGCAGCCGCAAATGTCATGCACAAAACGTTCGATGATGCGTAGCCCCTGCTGGGTATGAGTCACTTCCGGGTGAAACTGGAGTCCGTAGAAATGTTTTTCTTCGTTGGCAATACCGGCAATGGGTGCGGAATCGGTTGATGCCATTAATTTAAAGCCTGCGGGCATTTTACTTACTCGGTCACCGTGACTCATCCACACATCAAGCAAACCGAAACCTTCTTCAGACACCTCATCTTCGATGTCTTTTAATAAAGCGGTATGACCACGCGCGCGTACTTTAGCAAACCCATATTCATGGTGATCGGCGTTCTCGACTTTGCCACCCAGCTGCGCCGCCATGGTCTGCATGCCATAACAGATCCCCAAAACAGGAATGCCAAGTTCAAAAACTATTTGCGGAGCAACTGGGGCGTCGTCACCTGTCGTACTTTCCGGGCCACCGGATAAAATAATGCCACTGGGATGAAAATTTTTGACGTCGTCATCACGGATGTCCCAGGCATAGAGTTCGCAATAAACACCCGCCTCGCGAACACGTCGCGCGATGAGTTGAGTATATTGAGAGCCGAAATCCAGGATCAGAATACGATCCTGATGAATGTTTTTGGCGTTGGCTGGGGTCACGCTACGAACGCCGGACTAATTATCCACGCGATAATTCGGCGCTTCCTTGGTGATGGTGACGTCATGGACATGACTTTCGCGCATACCGGCGTTGGTAACGCGTACAAATTGCGGTTTGGTACGCATCTGCTCGATCGTCTTGCAGCCGGTATACCCCATGCTGGCGCGAATGCCGCCTAACATCTGGTGAATAACTGGCATCAAGGAGCCTTTATAGGGAACCCGACCTTCAATACCTTCAGGAACCAGTTTTTCTTTTTCACCGCCTTCCTGGAAGTAGCGATCAGAGGAACCGTGTTGTTTGTTCATCGCACCAATCGAACCCATACCCCGGTAGGCTTTATATGAACGTCCCTGATAAAGCTCGACGTCCCCCGGAGATTCTTCGGTGCCCGCAAACATGCTGCCAATCATCACGCA
>QILH01000176.1 GCA_003233255.1 Gammaproteobacteria bacterium
AGCCCTAAGATTGCACGAGCATGTAACTCAAATTCATTCTGTGCCTGGCTGGCCATGGTAACCATACCGGTATCGTGTGGGCGCGGGCTGACTTCACTAAACCAGACCTGATCATCTTTAATAAATAACTCAACGCCGAAAATACCGCGTCCACCGAGGGCATCAGTAACTTTCAGCGCCATATCTTTGGCCATTTGTAATGCGCCCTCGTTCATCACCTGCGGTTGCCAGCTTTCGATGTAATCGCCCTGTTGTTGTATATGTCCAATCGGTTCGCAATAGGTGGTCTCTATCTCTCCCTGTGCATTTTTAGCCCGCACAGTCAGCAAAGTAATCTCGTAATCGAAATCAATTTTCTGTTCGACGATGATTCGATCCTGACTGACGCGGCCGCCACACATTGCGTAATCCCAGGCGGATTGAATATCCTGCTCTGAATCGATGCTGGATTGACCTTTGCCCGACGAGGACATCACCGGTTTTACAATACAGGGTATGCCGACTTCAGTAACGGCCTGTTTAAGTTCTGTAAAAGAATCGGCAAATTTGAATTTTGAGGTCATCAGTCCCAGTTCTTCAGCGGCTAACCGTCGTATGCCTTCACGATTCATGGTCAGCTGGGCTGCGCGTGCGGTTGGAATGACTTCAGCAATACCTTCAGCTTCAATTTTGACTAACTCGTCGGTGGCAATGGCTTCGATCTCAGGTACGATGATATGCGGTTTTTCTATTTCGATAACTTGACGTAATGCACTTGCGTCGGCCATGTTAACAACGTGGGCACGATGGGCAACCTGATGTCCCGGCGCATTTTCATAGCGATCAACGGCAATGACTTCCACGCCAAAGCGTTGCAGCGCTATTATAACTTCTTTACCAAGCTCGCCACTGCCAAGCAACATAACACGGGTAGCATTTTTTGATAAGGGCGTTCCAATTTTCATTGTCGTTGCCCGGATTCAGTATCTTCTTCCATGCGGCGATAATCTTCATCACGAAATTCGTCAACGATTTCAATTACGTCATTCTGTTTAATGCCAAGCCGGAATAGTATCGAGGCGGCTAATTGCAGACTCGATTCCAATGTCTCAGGAACGGTTGTTTCTACGCCGAGTTCATGTAAGCGTTTTGAGTCATGGCGATCACGGGCACGTGCAAAAATAGGTACGCGAGGACATTCTGTGTGTAATGCGGTAATGGCGTGCTCAACTGCAAGTGGTTGATCAAGCGTTATCACGGCGAGTCTGGATTCTTTTGCATTTAATAGTTTTAATAAATTTGGTCGTGACACATCGCCAAAGTAAACAGGTAGAGATTGATCAAAGGCTTTTTGTACAGTAACGGGGTTATTGTCGACGGCAATGTAAGGAATGCCGCCGGCGTCTAATACTTTGGCAATTTGTTCGCCAAATCGACCGAACCCTGCGATTAAAACGGTATCATTTATTTTTGGTGCGTGTTCAGCCTGCATTTTTTCCGGTACAGTTTGATCCAGCCTTTTTTGTGTTAAACGTAACGCAAGGTTAAACAGTAAAGGCGTAACGACCATACTGAGAACGATGGCGAGTAATAACAGGCTATGTTGTTCGTCTTGTAGTAGTTGCTCTTTGCTGGCGAGAGCAAATAACACAAATCCAAATTCGCCCGATTGTGCAAGAAAAAAAGCGGAGCGTAACGCAGTGACATGGCTGGCTTTAAATAGTCTTGCCAGCGGATAAATAACCAGTATCTTGATGGCTAATAATGCCAGTACAAAGATAATTATTTTAAGCCAGTCATCGACGAGATAGGAGATGTCGATGCTCATGCCAACAGACATAAAAAATAGACCTAACAATAAGCCTCTAAAATGTTCGACGTCGGCTGTGATTTGATGACGAAATTCCGATCCGGAAAGTAATACGCCAGCCAGGAATGCACCGAGCGCCATTGATAAACCCACCTCATCCATTAGCCAGCCAGTACCGATAACGAGCAACACGGCAGTCGCGGTGAACACTTCCTGATTACCTGAGGCCGCGATGTGACGTAATATCGGTTTTACCGCATAGCGGCCAACAATAATGACGGATGCTAATGCGCCTATGCCGATTAAAAGCCCCATGCCAATATCTTTACTGACATGCCCCGAATGAGGTGCGAAAGCACTAACCATGAGTAACAAAGGAACCACAGCGATGTCCTGAAAAAGCAGTACCCCAAAAGACATTCGGCCTTCTTTGGATTGCAAACTGCCTCGCTCAGTGAGAATTTGCAGGACAAATGCGGTAGACGAAAGTGCGAGTCCAAAGCCGATGATGATACTTGTGCGGCTATTGATACCCGAGCTATAGGCAACGCTGGTTAATATGATACCGGTAAGGACAACCTGAAGCAGTCCCATACCAAAGACCTGATGGCGCATGGTCCAGAGTCGTTGCGGTTTTAATTCCAGACCAATAACGAACAATAAAAAAACGACGCCCAATTCGCCGATATGTTGTACGTCTTCTACATTCTGAACCATTCCCAGAACAAACGGCCCAACAATTAAGCCCGCGGCGAGATAGCCCAGCACTGAACTTAATCCGAGGCGTTGGAAAATGGGTACGATGACA
>QILH01000232.1 GCA_003233255.1 Gammaproteobacteria bacterium
GTGATCTTTTTAGCGGATGCCGACAAGGTTTGTCCAAAGTGCAGCGATGACATCGAAGCAAAGGTGGCGGCTGAAAAAGAGAAGGAAAAAGAGCTGGCCGAAACCGAACAAACAGATGAACAACCCGAGACGCAGGTTTTTACAGACAACCCAGTCGTTCCAATTCAACAGGACACGCTGCAGGCCTTTTTAATTGCCGGTGATGAACAATTTACCCTTGAAGATGCGATAAACCGGGAACTTGAATTTCAGGAAGGCCCGGTTGCACTCAAGCCGGCTCATCGAGTGCTTAGCCGCCAAACCTCTTTTTTAATTAACGACATGATGCGCGACGTTATCCGACGCGGCACCGGAGTGCGTGCGCGGGTCATCGGCCGCAATGATTTAGCCGGTAAAACCGGTACCACCAATGATCAACGTGATGCCTGGTTTTCAGGCTTCAACGCCAATACCGTCACCATTGCCTGGGTTGGATTCGATAGCCCCAAACCGCTAGGCAATCGTGAGACCGGCGCCAAGGCGGCCTTACCGATGTGGATCCATTACATGCGCACGGTGTTAAAAGGTAAGCCTGAAATTCCGCTGGTACAACCGCCACGCATCGTTTCGGTACGCATTAATTCAAAAACCGGCCAGCTCACCACGGCAACCGATCCTGACGCGATATTCGAGTACTTGTTAGAAGATCAAATTGCCAATGATGATTTACCGGGTAATTCTAATAACGCAATTCCTGGCACAGACATCACTCGAGATATTTTCTAAGCAGATTAATGTCCAGCAGCAAAAACGAACAACAAATGCGATTACGACTTGCCCAGGAAGCCGCGCGGGTACTGATTGAGTCTGGCAGCCGCGATTTTGCCATGGCCAAACGCAAGGCCGCCGAACACCTTAGCGCACACGATACCCGCAATTTGCCCACCAATATTGAAATCGAACAGGCACTGGCCGAATACCAGCGCCTGTTTCGTTCTGATGACCAGCCGCAGACCTTAAAAAAGTTACGCGAAATCGCCTATGACGCAATGCAGTTTTTTGCTGACTTTAAACCCCGTCTGGTCGGGCCGGTTTTAACCGGCACCGCGGATACCAACACGGCGGTAAACTTGCACGTCTATAGCGATACTTACGAAACCGTCAGCGTGTTGTTGTTAAACAATAACATTCCGTTTGAAAATCAGGACAAGCGTCTGCGCATTGCGCAGGATAATTATATTCAGTATCCCTGCATTGTTTTTTTTGCCGAACAGCAAAAAATCGAAGTGGTGGTGTTTTCAAACAAACAACATGGCATAAAACCACTCAGCCCAGTGGATGGTAAACCCATGCAACGTGCTGATCTGGCCGATCTTGAGATTTTGCTTAACGAAGCGGAATGATTCGCACCGTCTTATCGGACTACCCGGAAATGAATCGTTATTTCTAATGTTCTGAACCTGAAACTATATCTTAGCAACCACTTTGTAACGACTAAGCCACCAGGTGGCCAGTATACCGAGTACGGAAAATCCAGCTAGCATCAAAAAATAATTGTGATGGCCCGCTGCTCCTGGAGAAGCATCTAGAATTCTACCGGCAATTGACGCGAAAAAGATATCCGGGGTAAAACCAATGACTGAAATAAGCCCCACTGCTGTGCCGGTGACATGACTCGCTATTTTAGTTTCTTCAATTAACGCAAAATACACGCCACGAATACCATATACAGCCACAAACGTAACTAAAATATTTGCGTAAATAAAATTTATTCCATAAGTCGATGGCAGGCTAACACTTAATACTAAATAACTAAGCAGCAACAATCCAAAGACAATCGCAATGACGCGACTGGCTACATATCGATCGACGATGAGTCCCGTAGCTATAGCAGCAATGGGTCGCAGGTAAGCGGCAATAGTCGTAAATTGAGCCGATTGCACGTCATTCATATCCAGTACATCACGCGCATAGAGCGCATAATTATCCAGGCCCTTATAGCCTGAATAGGCACAAACAATGATGATCGCCTGTAACCAGACGACACGTTGTTTGACTACAAACTTTATTCCCGTAAACGTCTGTGTTCGAGTTACTGACTTTTCATTATCACTTTCGGGAATCAACCACCAGATGAGTAATGCGGCTAACAAGGTCATGGCCGTATAAAAATAAATAACCGATTGAATAGCCTGCAGCCGTTGTAAATTTGTTAAATCTTCAAGATTTGCTGGTAAAAATACACTGAATATCCATACCGCAACCGTAGCCATGCCGGCGGCAACTAAACCTCTACCACCATCCAGTATGCCAAATGCACGCCCCTGTTTATCAGAACCTCCCCACTCGCGAGTAACCTTAATCATCGCCGCCCAGAAAAGTAATATTGTCGTCACGCCCCAATACCCAAATAACAACGAGAGGCCAAGTCCCCCCGGGATTTGGGCAAGATACAAGCCACCCAGTGCGGTCGCGATTAACGAGGCGACCATTAGTTTACGGGCTGAATATAAATCAGCCAACGCCCCGCCGGGAAAATACGCCAGCATAGCGAACACACCATACACCGCAAAGACATCACCTAACTCGGTGTTTGTTAGCGCGAATATATCTAAAAC
>QILH01000095.1 GCA_003233255.1 Gammaproteobacteria bacterium
GACCACCAAGACATCCATCGCGGCCGATGTGAGCCGACTGATGCTGACCGGATCGATCAAGCGGGAGAGCCCGATCAACACCACCAATCGTCGCGCACCACCCGGCATCGAATATTTTTTACCTTTATTTTTCGAACAAACCCAAACCTTATTCGATTATTTACCTGAAAATACCATTATTGTTAGCGAGCATGATGTCCTGCAGCAAGCAGGCATATTTGATGACGAGACACTGCAGCGCTATGAAAGCGCCCGGCATGACATAGAACGCCCGATACTACCACCTGAACAACTTTTTATTAATCGTAATGATATTGAAAATAAAATTAGCAGTTTCAGGAGTATTCAATGGCAAGACTATGAGCATGAACAGAAAAATAGTATTAATTTTAACAGTACCGCCCCACCTAAACTCTTAATCAATGCGCGAGCCTCCAGCCCGACTGAAATCTTGACTCAGTTTATTCAGTCAAAACCGGGGCGCATCCTGTTTGCGGCTGAATCTACCGGTCGACGCGAAACTCTAATGAGTTTGTTGCAGGATAATAATATCCGGCCGGTTTTATTTGAGTCCTGGCATGATTTCATCGAGTCAGATCAGTTGCTGGGGATTACCGTCGCACCACTTGAGCTTGGCTTATCGTTACATGATCCAATGATTCACGTTATTGCCGAAACACAATTGTTTGGCCAGCAGGTATTACAAAGGCGAAGACGTCGCGCACAACAACGCGACAGTGAAAATGTGATAAAAAGCCTTGCCGAATTAATTATCGGCGCACCCGTCGTACACGATGAATATGGTGTCGGTCGTTTTCTTGGTTTACAGACCATCACCGCAGCTGACATGACATCTGAATTTCTGGCGCTGGAATATGCCGACAAAGATAAGCTCTATGTCCCGGTTTCATCCCTGCATTTAATCAGTCGTTACTCAGGGGCATCCCCCGAAACCGCGCCTTTGCATAAACTCGGAAGTGGTCAATGGGAACGGGCGAAAAAGAAGGCCCAGGAAAAAGTCCGAGATGTCGCGGTTGAATTATTGGAGATCTATGCGAAACGGGAAGCCAAACAAGGTTTTGCATATCCACTTGATGAAAATCAATATCGGGCCTTTGCTGCCGAATTTCCTTTCGAAGAAACCCCCGATCAACAAACCGCCATCGACCACGTTTTGCGAGACATGACGAAAAGCAGGCCCATGGACCACCTTATATGTGGCGATGTTGGATTTGGTAAAACTGAGGTGGCGATGCGTGCTGCATTTGTTGCCGTCATGGCCGGCAAACAAGTTGCGATATTGACCCCGACTACCCTGCTGACGCAACAACATGCACAAACCTTCAGTGATCGTTTTTCGGAATGGCCCGTCAAAATTGATTCCTTATCCCGTTTTCGTTCCAAAAAAGAACAGGATGAAATCATAAAAGGGCTTGCTAGCGGACAAATCGATGTAGTGATCGGTACACACAAACTACTTCAGAAGGATGTCCGTTATAAATCGCTCGGGTTGGTTGTTATAGATGAAGAACATCGATTTGGCGTTCGTCAAAAAGAAACCTTCAAATCACTTCGTGCTGAAATCGATATATTAACCCTGACCGCCACCCCCATCCCACGCACATTGAATATGTCGATGTCGGGTATGCGAGACTTATCGATCATTGCCACGCCCCCCGCAAAACGTCTGGCGATTAAAACGTTCGTATCTCAATGGCATGACAGTATGATAATAGAAGCCATTGCACGTGAATTAAAGCGTGGCGGTCAGGTGTTTTTTGTGCATAACGAAGTAGACACTATAGAAAAACAGGTACGAAAACTTCGCGAACTGGTTCCGAATACAAAAATTGAATTTGCCCATGGCCAGATGCGTGAACGCGAGCTCGAACAGGTCATGTCGGATTTTTATCATCAACGTTTTAATATCCTGGTTTGCACGACTATCATTGAAACTGGTATCGATATACCAAATGCAAATACCATCATACTTAATCGAGCCGATAAGTTTGGACTAGCCCAGCTCTATCAGTTACGCGGACGAGTTGGTCGATCACATCATCGCGCCTATGCGTATTTGATTGTACCGAGTAGAAACATTATCACTGCAGAGGCAAAAAAGAGGCTTGAGGCGATAGAATCGATAGAAACCTTAGGCACCGGTTTTACTCTTGCTACACATGATCTGGAGATACGAGGTGCCGGCGAATTATTAGGCGACGAACAAAGTGGTCAAATGCAGGAGATTGGTTACGCGATGTATACTGAACTACTGGAGAAAGCCGTTAAATCCCTAAAAGAAGGTAAAACCTTTGACCCTGACCTGGACGCCAAAGATACCGAGATTGAATTACACATTCCCGCTCTTATTCCGGAAGATTATTTACCCGATGTCCATGCACGGCTGATATTATACAAACGCATTGCCAGCGCCAAAACGGATGAAAGTCTCACGGAACTCAAAATTGAAATGATTGACCGTTTTGGCTTGCTTCCTCCATCGGTAAAAAACCTTTTTGAGATAACGGCTTTGAGGAATTCAGCCAAATTACTTGGCGTCGACAAAATCAACCTTAGTGATCATGGCGG
>QILH01000313.1 GCA_003233255.1 Gammaproteobacteria bacterium
ACGTCGTGCACATAAAATTCGTATCTCCATCACCGATAATGGCAAGGGCATTCCGCAAAATTTCCAGAAGCATATCTTTGAAAAATTTGCCCAGGCCGATGCCTCAGATACGCGGACTTTAAGCGGTACTGGTTTGGGCTTAAGCATCAGTAAGGCCATTGTTGAGCAACATGGCGGTCGTATCGACTTTGTGTCCCGGGTGAACATCGGCACCACCTTCTTTTTCGATTTACCGGTGTGGACTAAAAACGAAGAAATGGATGTACCGTCATTACCCGCCCCGGCCAAATACCGAATTCTCATTTGCGAAAATGATGCCGACATCGCCTTTATGCTGCGCATGATCCTGGCTCAGGCCGGATTTGACGCCGATGTCGCCCGCACCGTCGAACAGGCCAAGCATTCAATCAAGGATCAACAGTATCTTGCTGTTACCCTTGATCTTTCCTTACCCGATGAACGCGGCCGTACTTATGACCCGGAAGGCATCAAACTGATCAAAGAATTACGTCGTCAGGATCGCACCCGCGAGTTACCGGTTATAGTGGTCTCGGCCATCGCGGATGAGGCCAAACACCGATTAAACAGTAGCGCATTTGGTATTATTGACTGGCTGGAAAAACCCTTAAACGAAGACCGCCTGCTGTCTGCCGTTAAACGAATCGCCACGCACAAACAAGGCCTGCCGAGAATATTACACGTCGAAGACGATCCCATCATTTATGAAATGGTGAGAGTATTACTGCGCGGCGAAGTCGATCTGGTATTAGCCTTAACCTTGAGCGAAGCGCACCAGAAACTCCGTGCCGAAGTGTTTGATCTGATATTACTCGATATCGAGCTCACCGATGGTTCCGGACTGGATTTAATCAACGATCTGGACGATGTAGAATACATGCCGCAAGTGGTTATTTTCTCCTCGACCGAAGTCGGGCCCGAGGTGGCACAAAAAGTTAAAGCGGCACTGGTGAAAACCAAAGACAACCGCAAAGAACTCATCAATGTCATTATGTCCGTCATCAAGGAACGTGAGCTGCAAATGGAAAAAGTGACTGAAGAGCAAAAAGCTCAAGTAGATCACATCGAACTACCGCAACTTGAAAGCACCACCGATTCAGATAACGACGTAAGGGACCTCGATAATGGCTAAAGAACTACAACGCATACTCTATGTCGAAGATGAACCGGATATTCAGGCGGTCGCTCGCATTGCGCTCGAATCGGTCGGTGGCTTCACCGTCGAAATATGTTCATCCGGGTTTGAAGCCGTCGAAAAGGCCAGTAACTTCAAACCGGATCTATTGCTGTTAGACGTAATGATGCCCGGCATGGACGGGGTTTCCACTCTACAGGAGTTACGCAAACAGCCGGGGCTGGAAAATACACCGGCGATGTTTATGACCGCCAAGGTTCGCCCCAGCGAAGTGGAACAGCTTCGAAAAGAAGGCGCCATCGATGTGATCCCCAAACCGTTTGACCCCATGACCCTGTCCGAAAACCTCAAAAGCCTGTGGAATAAGCACACTAATTAAAGATCTGCATCACAGTATGTGAATAAATATCGCCCAGATTTTGACCCAGCCATTTTTAACGCCCACCGCCACGTAATTAGATATAGTTTATAATCAATAAGTTACATTATTTTTATAAGCTAAATTAATACTTGACTATTACCCATGGGTTATAAGATTAAACAATCTTTGGGGTTGCTTTTACTTATGGTTTCCCTATAGCATTAGTAATTGCTTATTTACTTATTTTTTGAGGTGCTTTTTATGTCTAACTTAATTTCAAACTTTCCACACGACGGCGTTGTAACCATTAACCGCGTAATCCTGAAACCTGAATACACTCTGGACGATCTTCAGGAACGTGTCGCTTTCTTATGCGAAAACGTGAAAACGTATCACTCTGAAACTGGTTTTGTTGGTGGCTTTGTTGCCCTGAACAGCGGTGCTGTTTCAAATGAAGGCTCGACCATTGGTCAGGCTGTAGAAAGTGAAATGAAAGGCAAAGAAGCCCTGATCATCACCTTCTGGAACACCTTTGACGAACACGAAGATTCACATAAATCTGCAACCTTCCAGCCTTTGTTTGAGAAGGTTCTTGAAGTATGTGAAAACGGTAACGAAGAGATTGCCTACGAAATGTTGTGGTCAGGCCAGGCGTATTCGCCGGAAGAAGCTGAAGCCGCTAAAGCTGCGAAAGAACTCGCTGCTTAACTGTTTAATTCTACAATATCTCACGTGCTTTGAATCGCTTCGCGCTTCGTGCAGTATTCCCTACGCTTTGCTACGATCATTTCCTACGCTTCGCTACTATCTACTCACTCTTATAGCTAAAAAGGCGCATCAGCCCTGATGCGCCTTTTTTTCATCCGAAAAACACCAAAAATCCCAGATTATAGAAGCTGTGTAGAAAAATCGGCGGCCATAATGAGTCATGTCGTTCTTTCATATAACCAAATATAAGCGACGGGAAAAACACCAATAGCGCCCACAATTCGGCCTGATAGACGAGATGTGCCAGCACAAACAGAATACTGGTCAGTAGATTGGCCAACGTCAGGGCCCGGTAATGCC
>QILH01000078.1 GCA_003233255.1 Gammaproteobacteria bacterium
GATCGGCCTTCTTCTTCATGAAAATCGGTCGGAATACCGCGACCATCGTCACGCACAGAAACCGATTTATCACTATGAATGATGACATCGATTTTTTTACAGTGGCCCGCCAGGGCTTCATCAATAGAATTATCCACCACCTCGAAAACCATGTGGTGCAGGCCGGTTCCATCGTCAGTATCGCCAATATACATGCCAGGACGTTTCCGAACCGCATCCAGTCCTTTTAAAACCTTAATATTGGAGGAATTATAATTGTCTTTATCGGCCATTTGAGCTCCTTGGAATAGGACGTGATTATACCACGTCCTGAAAAATACCGTGTTTCACGTGAAACATTTTACCCTCCGTCCAGCGGGATAAATCAATTAGATCGGGTTCGGTCGCGGTCACAAAGACCTGTGCTCCTGAGTCTTTAAGTGCATTCATTAATATGGCTCTACGCTGCGGATCCAGCTCGGCCGGCAGATCGTCCACCAGTAAAATACTCTCTGTCGGTTGGAGTTTGAGTTGAGCCAGCGTCATTGCACAAATAAGCAGTTTTTGCTGTCCCCGGGAGAAAACCGTTTGCACCGCTTTATTCGATATTTTGATTTTGATATCTGCTCGATGTGGCCCAAATCGAGTAAAACCACGATCATAATCCTGATCAAAGCTTTCTGTCAGTTGATGTGCATAATCTGCTGATACGTCTTTGTTCCAACCGGGCTGGTAATCAAATTTCGGATTTTCACCGATCAGTTGATTTCCGTAATCAGCTAAAACAGGGCTAAGTCTCTTGATATAATTATCCCTGATCGAATGCAATAGTTCGGCTTTTTCAACCAGGGGTTGATCCCAGGCCTGAATTTCCTGTTTTGATCTTTTTCGACGCAGGGCGCTGTTTCGTTGTCGGAGAACACGGTGGTATTGTTTCCAGAGATCAAGATAATGATGTTCCACGTGAAACACTCCCCAATCAAGATACTGGCGACGCATTTTTGGGCCGGAATCTAATAATTCATGCGACTCTGGAATAAGTACATGCACGGCAATTCGACCTGCCAGCTCGGTTGTTTTTGAGATGGTTTGCGTGTTTATTTTTACCTGTGTTGTTTTATTTTCTCGTGAAAGGCCGATTATTTGTTTTTCGTTTCCCTGGTAATAATGTGCGAGCAAGAGCAGTCTTGACTGTTCATGCTGAATCAGCTGATCAATCCGCGTTGTCCGAAAAGAACGACCCTGACAGATTAAACTGATTGCTTCAAGAAGGGAGGTTTTACCGCTCGCATTGGGGCCGATGATCAGATTGACGGTCGGACTAAATTTAAGATTTGCCTGTTTAATATTTCGCAGGTGCTGAATATCGAGCTGCAATAAGGCCATATGGGTTAACAGCCGATCGTTTAATCTGGCTTATAGTCGCATCGGCATGATGACGTATTTCGACGAGTCATCATTTAATCCCTTAACCAGGCAGGAATGATTCGAGTCTGTAAGCTCTACGCTGACTTCTTCTGTTTTGATCACAGACAAGGCATCCATAAAATAACCAATATTGAAACCTATTTCAAAACCTTCGCTGTCGTACTGAACCTCAATTTCTTCTTCTGCTTCTTCCTGCTCCGGGTTGTTAACACTGGCACGAATCAGATTCGTTTCGAGTTGTAAACGCATACCACGAAATTTTTCATTCGATAAGACTGAGATACGGTTAAAAGCCTGAAGCAAGGTCTCGCGGCTGACCACCAGTTGTTTATCAGGATCTTTAGGGATGACCTGTTGGTAATCCGGAAACTTACCGTCGATCAACTTCGACGTGAAAATAACCTCTGGCAAAACGACACGAATATGGTTCTGACTCACCTGCAATTCAAGCAGCTCATCTTTATTTTCCAGTAATCGCGAGAGCTCGATAACCCCTTTGCGTGGAATGATGATTTGACGTGTCTCGGGAATCCCGGTATCAACCGCAACGGCACAATGAGCCAGGCGATGACCATCAGTGGCAACACAGGTAACGGTGGTTGCGGCAATTTCCAACATCAATCCGTTTAGATAATAACGCACATCTTGTTGCGCCATCGCAAACTGGGTTTGATCAAACAATTGTTTTAGTTGTCCCTGCGTTAATTTAATCGTCAATGCATCGTCAATGGGCTCAATGTTTGGATATTCCGCTGCCGGCAGAAGCGATAGGGTAAAACGACTGCGCCCGGAACGAATCACCGCACGTTCGTCTTCAATCTGAATCGTAATCCTGGCACCTTCAGGTAAGGTTTTGCAAAGATCCATTAATTTACGTGCTGGAAGAGTGATGTCACCGTCTTCATCACATTGCACTTCGGCCTTTGCCACCATCTCTACTTCAAGATCTGTTCCAGTTAAGGTCAACTGGTTTCCAACGACGCTCAGTAGCGTGTTCGCCAGTATTGGAGATTGCTGGCGTCGTTCAACAACGCTGCCAACGATTTGCAAAGGTTTGAGCAGGTCTTCGCGTAATGCCGTAATTTTCATTCTGTTCCTTCTTGCTTATTATTAAGTATTATATATAAAGTTATTATTGTTATTATTAGTCGCGCCCAATTCTGTGTATAAGC
>QILH01000009.1 GCA_003233255.1 Gammaproteobacteria bacterium
CAGTGAAGGATCCTTCCTGAACGGGATGCGCGTCGGCAACGCACAAGATCCTTCACTGCGTTCAGGATAACATTAACTGGAACGGTCAAGATAACACTAGACAATATATCTCCATCAACGGCACATCTATACATTGCGGATGATCCAATTTTGCCAACACCGAGCCTGCCTTGCGGTTTTCGACTTGAAAAAAAGCAAGCTTACAACCCTGCCCCCTCGATACCGATCTCTGGGGCGAGGTTATTTGCTCTTGAGTAGCCAGACCCACGTCTCCCGTATTTATCCACTAACGTAGTGAGGGAATTTTACCCCGATCAAACACTAAAACGTTCCTGGCTATTAAACGGGTCTAATTTATTGCATAAAATTAGGGTAGAATGCCCTATAATCAGTTCAAACTACAATTTTTAAAAGAAAATCAATATGTTAGATAATGACATAGAACTCCCGGCCACACAGAAACCACCCAATAACAGGGCTTGAGTGAAAGAGAATGATTGACTACGCACCCCGACTGGAAGATAACGATCGCGCCATTGCCTTGTGGCTAATCACGGTGGCGATATTAATTTACGCCATGGTTATTCTTGGAGGCGTGACCCGCTTAACGGGATCGGGTTTATCGATGGTCGAATGGGCGCCGATCATGGGCACCATCCCGCCGTTAAGCGAACAGGAATGGCAGGACACATTTGAGAAATACCAGCAATTTCCCGAGTACCAGAAAAAAAACCTGCACATGGAACTGGATGACTTTAAAGGCATCTTTGTTTTTGAATATTCTCACCGCATGCTTGGCCGCCTGATTGGCCTCGCCTTTTTATTGCCGTTTTTATATTTCCTGTTCCATAAACGTCTGCGTCCGTCACTCACCCCAAAGCTGATTGTGATGTTTGTATTGGGTGGCCTGCAAGGTCTACTCGGTTGGTATATGGTTAAAAGCGGTCTGGTCAACGACCCGCACGTCAGTCAATATCGGCTGGCCGCTCATCTCAGTGCGGCCATCCTGATTTATTCTTATATATTATGGGTCGCCTGGGGGCTATTGCGTCCGCATCCCCGTAATGAATGGGTGCGTGGTGTCGAATCACTGCGTCGCCATACCAAAATTGCCATGGCGCTGATCGTGTTGATGATTCTCAGCGGTGCCTTTGTGGCCGGAACGCGCGCCGGTCTGGGTTTTAATACCTTCCCGCTAATGAATGGTGCATTTATACCCGATGGTTTATTTTCGATGTCACCGTTTTATTTAAATTTTCTGGAAAATCCGGTCACCATTCAATTTGATCATCGCATCATCGCTTATGTGCTGATGATTTACATTCCCTTTGTCTGGTATAAGTCTTCAAAATTCGCCCTGAATCAAAAAAGCCACATGGCCTTTCATCTGTTGTTAATCAGCTTCGTCATCCAGATCGTACTGGGCATCGCCACCCTGTTGATGGAGGTTCCAGTCTCACTAGGGGCCATGCATCAGGGCGGTGCCCTGCTGGTACTCACCGCCATCCTGTATTGCCTGCACGAATTACGCCTCAGTAAATCACTCTAAGCCAGCGAAATTCGACCCGTTTTCGTTAGTTCAAATCGAGTGGAACTTGCGCGAGATCAATTAGACTAATCTATATATTAGGTATTATTGATATTGTTGCTGGGGCTGCGAAAATGTGGCCTTACACTATACTTTCCGCAATAGAATTGAACAATTGAGCGAAATATTGACTAAAATGGCCACACAAAGCACCCTACAAGACCCTTTTGGACGACAAATCGAATATTTGCGCCTTTCGGTCACCGATCAGTGTGATTTACGTTGTTCATATTGCCTGCCCAAGGGATTCAAGGACTTTCAGGAGCCCTCAGAATGGCTTAGTTTCGATGAAATTGAACGCATAATTCGCGCCTTTGGGGTGCTGGGTACACGCCGAATCCGTATTACCGGCGGCGAACCGCTGGTTAGAAACCATCTGGCCGAGCTGGCCGGGAGACTTGCACGGCTTCCAGGCATCGACGATTTATCGCTTAGCACCAACGCCACCCGCCTTGCCAAACAGGCCGCCGGACTCAAAAATGCAGGCATATCCCGTATCAATGTGAGCCTGGATACACTTAAAAGTGAGCGTTTTAAAACGCTTACCGGGGGTAAACTCAGCAAGGTACTGAACGGCCTGATGACGGCCAGGGATACTGGATTTAAGCCCATCAAGATCAACACCGTTGCGCTCAAAGGCATCAATGACGACGAGTTTGAGGATATGGTCGAATTCTGCATCGAGCATGACTTCACCCTGCGTTTTATCGAAACCATGCCGATGGGCTCAACCGGCCTCGAAGCCACCGACCATTATCTGGATCTGCAAACGGTTAAGGCACGACTGGCAAAACGCTTCGAACTGATACCCGGCGTCATGCCCGGCGGTGGCCCGGCTCGCTATGTACAGGTTGCCGGCACCGATTTACGCATTGGCTTCATCACCCCGATTTCACAACACTTCTGCGATACCTGTAATCGGGTACGGCTTAGTGTCGATGGCACCCTGTATATGTGTCTCGGCCAGGATGAGCAATACCCGTTGCGC
>QILH01000025.1 GCA_003233255.1 Gammaproteobacteria bacterium
GGATCACCGCATCGGCCAGAGCATTAGCATGGTTGGCACAGAGCAAAACCGGGCCATTGGCGGGCAAATACGACAAACCATCGATTTCAACACGACGATAAAATACCGCAACAACAGTACGGCAAAAACCTTGCCAGGCACTTTGTAATAAGCTAAATAACATTTTTTATTATATTCATGGTTTATCAGAAAACGACCGGTAATTTTCCGGTTAGTATCCATTTTATTTGTGCATATTAGTCATGCCGTCAAGCTACGCATTTCATAGCCAGCCATTGAGTATTCCTACCTGAAATCCAGGCGAAAAAAATACACGTTTATTTTCCTGTTGTATTGGTACTATCCCATACTCATAGAGCTTTAAACAGAATAACTTTATTTATTATCGTAAAACGGGTCGGTGACTAGCTGAAGTCCAAGTCTGAATTTTTTCCGCCTGTATCCTTGCGTAATTTATTATAAAACGTGATATTCATGTGACATTTTTCGGTTATTTATACAACTTAGCATCGGTGATACTCATACCGAGCTTTTTGAGCATGGCATACGCCATCACTTAACTGTTTTTATTTTGGAGAATCGATATGACAACAAGACGTAAATTTACCACTATGGCAATGGCAACCGCCGCAGCCGCACTATTTACAACTGCCCCGATCGCTATAGTACAAGCTGGCAGCGACGCCAAAGTTCATTGCTTTGGTGTAAATAAGTGTAAAGGCCACAACGATTGTAAATCTGCTGAAAACGCGTGTAAAGGCAAGGCTTCATGCAAAGGCCACGGTTTTGTTTCTATGTCCAAACATGCATGTGAAGAAATTGGTGGTTCGGTTGATAAACCAAAAAAATAATCATCTGTAAGTAGACCGGCATCTCGCGTCTCCGTCGAGATGCCGGTCTGTTTTTATATTCGATACAAAAAATTATCTTAAGGGTGACAAATGCACCTAAGTAAAGAAAATAAATCCAGACCGTATCTGGGATACGGACTCGGTTTACGTACGGATCATTATGAGGAGGTGTTAAATGAACGGCCCAATGTCGACTGGTTTGAAATCATCTCCGAAAATTACATGGTCGACGGTGGCAAACCTCTAGATTATTTGACCCGTATTCGCGAACACTATCCGATGGTCATGCATGGCGTATCCATGTCGATTGGCAGCACCGAACCCTTAAATCTCGATTACCTAAAACAATTAAAAGCGCTGATCAAGCGCGTCGAGCCCGCCTGGTTTTCTGACCATCTCTGCTGGACCGGCGTCAATGGACTTAATTTGCACGATTTAATGCCTCTGCCCTACACCGAAGAGGCCATAAAGCATATAGTTGATCGTGTTGGCCAGGTACAGGATTACATCGGTCGACAGATGTTACTGGAAAATGTATCAAGTTACGTGAGCTACAGCGAATCACAAATGACCGAGTGGGAATTTTTACGCGAAATCGCCGAACGCGCCGACTGTTTTATCCTGCTGGATATCAATAACATTTACGTCAGCGCCTACAACCATAATGTTGACCCCTATGCCTATTTAGACGCCATACCCAAAGACCGCGTTTATCAATTTCACCTGGCCGGTCACACCCATGAAAACAACATGATCATTGATACTCATAACCACCCGATCGCTGACCCGGTATTTGAATTGTACGCCGCCGCAGTGGAGAAATTTGGTCGTGTCTCCACCATGATAGAGCGTGATGACAATATCCCACCTTTATCTGAATTGCTCACCGAACTGGATCAGGTAAGAAAAATAGCTGAAGATCACTTTAAAAAACAGGTAGCCTGATAAATTTAACATGAGTCAACTCGCCAAATTACAACACAGATTTCAACAATGCGTTTTAGGATCGACAAATGCTGATGACAACGCCTGGATTAGCGCAGGTGGGCGTGCCGATCCTGAAACGCAGTTGTCGATTTATTGCTATGCCTATGCTGCGCGATTAACAGAAGTATTAGCCACAGATTATCCGGCCCTGTTAGTCGCATTAGGCGATGAGATCTTTAACCCGTTAGCCAATGATTACATTGTAGCCCATCCGTCTCACTACTTCAGCCTGCGTGATTTCGGCCGTCACCTGCCCGACTTTATTGCCGAATTAATCCAAAACAACGCCAACTATAAAGACATGTACTGGATGCATGAATTAACAATATTTGAATGGACGCTAACAGAAGCCTTTGACGCCGCAGACACCAAACTTTTTACAAAACAGGACATGGCGAATATTGCACCCGAGGTCTGGCCGGAGTTAAAATTTACCCTGCATCCTTCCGTGCACCGCCACGATTTTGAATGGAACACCACAGAGATGTGGCAGACATTAACTGCCGACGATCCGAAAAAAATTACTGCCAGGCGTGAAACCACGAGTGCATGGATAATCTGGCGTGATCAACTCACCACCCGCTTTCGATCGATGCAGAATAATGAACAACAAGCACTGGACACACTCCGCGACGGCGGAAACTTTAATGACATCTGTGAAACACTTGCCACGATGATGGAAGTAGAAACAGTACCATTACGTGCCGCTACCTTACTTAAAGGCTGGATAAC
>QILH01000116.1 GCA_003233255.1 Gammaproteobacteria bacterium
CCTGATTTTTTAATTCGGTTAAACGTTCAAGGTGAGCGGGACGAGCAGCCAGTCGTTTTTCCAGACTGTTATCATGATCGGTGGCGGATATGGCGTATAGCATCTATGTTTCCTTTACTTCTTTTATATGCCGGGATAGATACAACGTTTGTATAACAATAAATAATATCGTTAATCCTAATAGTCCGAATAGTTTAAAATCAACCCATGTATCGAAATCAAAGGTTTCCGCTACAATTAGATTTATAATGCCAAGCACAATAAAAAAAGCGATCCACATATAGCTGAGTCGATTCCAGATTACTTCCGGTAGTTCGACGGCACTTTGCATCATGCGTTTAACGACGGGAGTGTGGCCAATGAAGTGACTGCCTAAGAAGACCGCAGCAAATAACCAGTTAGCCAGACTGACCTTCCAGATTAAAAACTGGGCGTCTCTGAAGTAGATAGTCGCGCCACCAAAAACCAGCGCCATAACCAGCACGATGATATGCATTTTCTCAATTTTTCGAGATTTGAACCAGGTGATGCTAATCTGGATAACGGTCGAGATCATCAACACTGCGGTGGCGATAATAATACTGTTTACTTCGTCGGTATAATTTTTACCAACGTTATAGGTAATATAAAAGAAAATAACGGGAAAAAAATCAAATAATAATTTCATAATTCAGTTCTAATGTATAGTAGGTTTATTGGTTAGATGGTAATACTGCTGCATTACATCTCGTACGTGCTCAGGGTAATCAATACTGTCCATTTGCTCCATACCCTCGGCAAAAAAACCGGCTGCATCGTCGGGTAATCGATACAGTAGTTGTTCAAATACAGCTTCCATCCGTTTGGGATCCTGAGAACGGGTAGCAATGATACCTTGATTCAGGTTTAAAATCCGCCACGGTCGGCCCATATTCGACTTATCCTGGTCGGCTTTAATGTCTGTGCCTATGGCTTCGATTATGACTTCAATTGTATCGATAAGTTCGGACAGGTGTTGTTTGTCGTCAGTATGATTAGCGGTATTTGAGATGGCATTGACCACGAGTTCGATGTTGGTAATGGTTAAATTATGTTTCGCAGCCCATACCGACAGCGGTATGGAGAGCTGCTCGAATATAGCATAGGACTCATCACAGCTTAATTTTTGAGCACAGCTGGAAAATTCTTCCAGTAGTGACAGACCATAGTCAGCCAAATCCTCCATTTCGTCCTGGTTGATGGTGAAATTGGGCTCAGCCTGGGTGTTTATCGCAGTAAGTACCCCAAAATATTGCTGCATACTCTTATTAAGGGCTTCGGGGGGCACGCTAAACTCGGAATGTTCCTGTTGGACGTTCTCAAGACAGCAGGCCACCGCACTATTGAATAAATCGTGCATGGTTGCGATATCGATATCGAAAATGCCGTTGAGTGAGTCTGTGTCTGCCATGTCATCGTCCTGAGCGGTCGCAATGTAGCATAGACATGATTTCAAAGACAGATTGATAATAATTGGTTACACTACCCACCAGAATTATGGAAAATTACGATTTACATACCCATAGCAAGGCCTCGGATGGCTCGCTGACCCCCACCGAACTCATTGCCTATGCCAAACACTGCGGTACGGATGTGCTTGCGATTACGGATCATGATATTACCGATGGCCTGTCGGAAGCGATAACAGCGGCCAACGATGCTGAGATTGGCTTTGTTCCCGGCATTGAGATATCGATTACCTGGGCACATCAAACGATACACATGCTGGGCCTGCATATCGATCCTGATAATGCCGAGTTGCAGGCCGGAATAAAAAAAATACAGGCTTATCGTGAAATTCGGGCGCAACGAATATCAGAAAAATTAGAAAAAGCGGGTATTCCCGGAGCGTTAGCGGCGGCGAAACGTCTAGCCGAAGGTAATATTATTAGTCGTACCCACTTTGCCCATTTTCTGGTGGAAGAAGGACATGCAAAAGACGTTAAACAGGTCTTTAAGAGATTTCTGGTACGCAATAAACCGGGTTATGTTGCCGGTGAGTGGGCCGATTTAGAAGAGGCTATACAATGGATTCGTGCTGCTGGGGGGCTGGCGGTCATCGCTCATCCCGCACGCTATCAATTATCGGCAAACAAGATGCGCCAGATGCTGGCAATATTCCGCGATTGCGGTGGGGTCGGCATCGAAGTGGTGTCGGGCAGTCATAGTGCCAGTGATATCCAGCGTTTTACCCACGTTGCAGAATATTTTGGTTTATACGCATCACGCGGTTCCGATTATCATGGCAAACATACGGCCTACGCTGATCCAAAACGACTTCCTGCTCTGCCCGAAAATTGCCGACCGGTCTGGACTCATTCCGACTGGTATGCGGCGCGATAGGCAAAATAGTAACTCCGATAATTTATTGCCTTCAGAATCGATTCGCCCTTTTAAGAGTTCAATTCCGTATCTGGGATTATAGTACGATCTGTTTTATTCACTTCACGACGCGAAAATCGCTGATCCACCTAATGTTTAAAATGGCGTCTTACGTCGTGCTAGCGTTAGATTGGCATGCTCAATAAGTAAATCAGAATATAATAAAAA
>QILH01000254.1 GCA_003233255.1 Gammaproteobacteria bacterium
CATTGATGAACCGTGCAATTTTGGATTTAGAAAGTATTAAACGAAATAAAAAACTTGTTCGTTCATTTTTTGAAGAAGAGACCGTATCCTTTGCTGCTGCCTAGGTAGTATAGTGTTTCAATCTTATAACACACTTGCAGACGATGCGCTTCACCCGGCAGAAGTTGCACGATGTCCTCGGCCGCATTGGCTGACTCGACGCACAACATTGTCAGGTAACCATCGCAACCTAGATCACCCATCTTTAATGCTACCTCGTGCCCTGGATTCCAGACTATAGTCGACTGACTGCCCTGTTTACTAATATGAATCTTTCTTTTTTGATCGTCTATCGTCACGTTTTCAGTTGTATTTAAATAGATTCGATCCACTTCGGAATCAAATCGAATCGGGCCTGACTGGATCTTACGTTTAAAGCCATCGGGTTTATCGAGATAGGTTTTGTCATCCAGTCCTGTTACTGTTGTTTGAGTCACATCATCTACTGTAAAGTATGTATGCGTGGCTTGACCGATTGAAATTTTCTCATCACTTAGATTGGTTGTGGTCAGTTCTAGCATGAGTGTTTTGGCAATCGTAAGCCGATACTCGACCTGCGTCGGCCAGGACCACATTTTCTGAATAGATTTTACTAACTGGTTGGTCTGCAGCTGGAAGGTAATTTGAGTTGCAGCGGCCGATAAAATCTTTGTGTCGATAACCTGCCATAGGCTTGTGCGTGCAAAGCCATGTGCCGGGAAATTTTTCTCGCTGGCATGTGCGCCGAACCAGGGCCAGCAAATTGGGATGCCACCACGAACGGATTTTCCTTCGACAAAACTTGCCTGTTCCGACAACCAGATTACTTCTTGTTGTTGCGCCGGTATCCAGCTTAAGAGATGCGCACCCTGGAGGCTTATCATCGCAGCTGCGGCTTTGTTTTCGATCTCAACCTGTGCGATACCGCCCGCGCCCGAACAAAATCGCAGTTTTGTCGCGCCATCCCGAATCGAAAATCGCTTATTTAGTTCTTTTAGATCCATCGACCTTTACCTGTGTTGCGGGAATATAACTATAAAGCCGTTGAATATGGCTTAACTGTACATAATATACGGTTAATAAAGTCAATTAAAAAATTGAAACCCTGTATAAAACCACAACGTGATCACATTTCTATATAAAGATCAGCAGGTTTGTCGCTGATCCTCGATCTTTTCTCAAGTTTGCGACCTAAGTGCCGATCATAACAATAATGCCATTGTGGGAGAAGCCCATGATATTGAATACCTTATGTAAAACTCTGATCACGCAAACCGATGACCTTGTCATAGTCTACGAGGCAAATTTTGACGACGGTGGTCCCCGCATCGTTTATGTCAATCCTGCTTTTGAAAAATTAATGGGGTACTCGGCCGATGAAGTCATTGGCCAATCGCCCAAGCTGTTAAATGGACCGAATACAGATAAACAAACACGTTATAAAATTAATCGAGCTCTACGTAAAGGCAGGGGCATTCGCACCGAGTTACAGAAATATTCCAAAAGTGGACAGGCTCATTGGCTGGATATGAATATTGTGCCATTGTACGACGATGAAGGTAATCTTCAGTACTTCGCGTCAATTGAACGCGACCTGTCACGTTATAAAAAGATGCAACGACAACTTGCCAATATGGCTCTGTTCGATTCATTGACTGGAGCCCTTAGCCGTGGTGCTTTTATGCAACACGCGGATAAAGAATTTACTCGTGCTAAACGCTACAACCGGCCGCTATCCGTTATAATGATCGACATCGATCATTTTAAGATCGTCAATGATCAATATGGGCATGCCGCAGGCGATCGTGTATTAAAGATTTTTGTTGAAGCAATTGAAGAAGAAATTCGTAGCACGGATGTGCTAGGCCGAATCGGTGGAGAAGAATTTACTCTACTATTACCCGATACACCCTTAAAATCGGCTTCATACCTTGCTGAACGGATTCGCGAAAGAATAAATAAGTATCCATACATTGCGGGCGTAAACTTAATAGATATAACCGCCAGTCTCGGTGTTGCAGTACTAACCGAGGTGGATAATCAGTTTAAAGAGGTACTGAGTCGTGCTGATCAGGCACTTTACAAGGCAAAAAATGCAGGCCGAAACAAAGTTAAACTAGCAGCATGATATAGCGCACACTATTAATTAGCTAGAATTTCTTTAGCCCGCACACACGGCTCGGCCGGTAAGTACATTTATTTGATTAAATATTTCAATCACAGGACAAGGTTTATGAACAAAGTAGCCTTGTGCATAATCAATATCTAGTGACTGTAATACGGTGCAGATCTTCGCATTCGATACAAATTCAGCCACCGTCTTTATATTCATAACATGTCCAATGTCATTTATTGCGGTCACCATAGCCCTGTTCACCTCATTAGTATCAATATCCTCAACAAAGCTTCCATCTATTTTTAGATAATCAACGGGCAAATTTTTCAGATATGCAAAGGATGAGACTCCAATTCCGAAGTCGTCCAGTGCAAATTCACAGCCAAGTAATTTTATTCTACGCATAAAGTTAGCCGTTGAAATCAGATTAGC
>QILH01000188.1 GCA_003233255.1 Gammaproteobacteria bacterium
TCGGCATGGTCAAACGGGTACTTAAACCGGGTGGGCTGTTTCTCAACCACGGCATTACCAATGATACCGGCTGGCAAGAGACACCGCTCACCCGTTTCATGAATCGCTATGTATTTCCGGACGGCGAGCTGGCGCGCATAAGCGATGTCGAAAACGCCATGGAGCAATCGGGATTTGAAATTATCGATGTCGAAGGATTGCGCCACCATTACGCTCTGACTCTGCGTCACTGGATTCAGGCGCTGGAAAGACAGCATGAACGGGCGGTGGCGTTGGTGGGTGAAACAACTTATCGGGTATGGCGCCTGTATATGGCAGGTTGTGCCTACTACTTCGATGAGGGCAGCATCAATGTTTATCAGGTACTAACTGGTCCTGTACATCAACCTTTAGCGACACCGTTGCGGAGGGATGACCTTTACGAAAAAGACTGTGTTGGAAGAACATGCGGATGCAAAAGTAAGGAGTATTAAAATGAACAAGTTAATTCGTACCTGTTACGCCCTGCTCGGTTCTGCCCTGCTGCTAAATTCGGTTTATGCAGCACCAACGGTATATATACCGCTGGGTTCAGGCAATCTGGTAATTGCTGTGGATGCAAAGGATGACTCAATTACGGCCCAATTCACCGGTGTGGTCAATTCACATGGCCTGGTCGCCACACCCGATGGCGAATATCTGATTGCCGGCAGCCTCACTGAAAAATTGTCAGAGCCTGGCCAGCCCAAAGATACGCTTAATAGCACACTATTCCTGATTCATCCTGAACACGGTCATGTTATGTCTACGATTCCGGTAGCCGGTGGGACTCATCACCTGGCTATTACCCCGGATGGCCGTTATGTGCTGTCAACACATGGCATGCGTGGCCTTGTCAGTGTGCTAGATATGCAAGCCAACAAGATTGTCAGGGAAATCAAGACCGGCATGACGCCGAACTTCACACTGGTTACTAAAAACGGTAAATATGCCTACGTTAGTAATTCGGGTAGTAATAGCATCACTGAAATAGACCTGACCACCTGGAAGGTAACACGCCTCCTGGAATCCGGTCCGGCGCCTGAACACATGGTGTTTTCCCCCGACGAGTCGATGATCTATGTTGTTAACCCGCGCGCAGGAATTGTTACAGCAGTTACTGTAAAAACAGGAAAAATATTACGCAGTTACAAGCCAGGCGGAAATCTGCATAGCCTGGATATGACCGAAGATGGCAAGACATTGTTCGTAAGCAGTAAAAAAGATGAAAAGCTGATAGCGATCGACATCAAGATCGGGACCATGCGTTCGCAGAAACTGACTCCGGCACCGTATCATTTAAATATTATCAAAGGGACAAACAAGCTTTATATTTCAAGCCGCAACAAACCGATTATTTGGGTCATAGATCAAAAATCCCTGAAGGTTATCAACGAAATCAAGCTACCAGCCGGTGAAGGCCACCAGATGGTAACGGTTCAGTAAAAAATTGGGTCGGACCATCGTAAGCCATGAATTTATTGCCAGAGTAAGGGCTTATCAATCCTTGGTAACAGCATTATAAACAAAGGCGATTACGGCACCGCCAATCGCACCATCAATGAATCCCCATAAAGCGCCAATAATGCCGCCTGTAAAGCTCGCTTGATAGCCAATGTAAACGGAAGCCATTACATCAATAAATTCGGTTGACCAGCCAAAAATACCTGACCAGCCGGCAACTAATATACAAAGTGCCCATGCCGTGCCTAGAGCAATGGCCAATCCTTTTATGCTTATCTTTTGCAATTTATCCTCCGCATTTTCACTTATTTCCTACAACCTACAATGATATAGACCGGAAAATATCAAGTCGGTTTCATACTGAAAGCAATAAGTTTGATTCCAGCGGCATATCCAGGTCAGGTATTTTCAGGATCCAAAATGATGATTAACGTTACTTTGAAAACCCGACAGAGCTCTTTCTCCCATAGGTTAGATGCGGTTTTTTGAGGCTAAATAGGCGCATTAAGCTTACGTAGGAGTACCAAAGAGAGAGAATTTTCAAACGTTTCATCAATTTGCGCTGGTCCGACCCGATTTTTCCGATTATTTCTAAATGATAATCAGTCAGTTTGCGCAATGTTTTTCTCGATACATGTGTATTGACAAGAGAAAGGGCAGGTAAGTACTTGATAATAACTATTGATACTGTTCCATAAAAAGGAGCATTGATTATTTTTAAATATGAGGATATTTTTCTCAATCTTGCCCCAACCGATGACGCAACCTCGCTTGGGCTGGAACTACGAAAGAAATAAACAGATAAAGGCCAAATCCGCCTTAAGGCGGTGATGGAAAGCTACGGGTCCTCGCTTCCTCTGAGAAGCCACGGACGACACCTCTAGGGACCCCGGGACCGCCAGGCTGCGAGGCGCGCAGTTACTGTAGTTGATTATGCGCGGGGGGGGGGGGGTATGGGCTCAAATAATCATCCGCCGGCAGTGGAGGATACGTCCGCGGCCCTGCTGCCGATCAACCTTATAGGACGATCGGACGCTCTTCTTCGTGTCACCGATACCATAAGA
>QILH01000276.1 GCA_003233255.1 Gammaproteobacteria bacterium
GGGCGGCGGCATGTAAATGCCTTGCTTATATCACTACTAAACATGACTCCATGCTGAACTCATCACTGCGGGATTCATACTGCTAAATATAATATTTAACATACGTTACCCGTAGTCACTTGTTCTAGCTGTCATAAAAAGAAACGGCACCCAATCTGGGTGCCGTTTTTTTATACGCAAATAATTCGTGTGAAATTAATTACTTAGATATAATACATTTTAAACCTGGCTCACAGAATAATGAAATAATGCTTGCGTTAATTTTGTTTGATTGTGTAGTATCTGTGCATAACAGGTATTCCTTCTGCCACACCCCCTAGCTGAAGATTATATACCGACGCCAGGCCGCATCCCGCCTAAATAATCACAATTAATGTTTCTCGTCATCACCCGGAATACGTCTCTGTATCGTGAATGACGAATCGAATAAAATTAAATATCAAATTTTAACGACTATACATTGCTAAATTGTGGTTTTACTTGTCAGTAGAGATGTCGACCATGTGTGGCCTTAATGTAATTTATCGTAACGACAATCGCGCGCCAACTATGGGCTGTATGAAGCGCATGAATTATGCGTTATCGCACCGAGGACCTGATGGTGACGGTATTTACATTCGTCCTGGGATCGCTCTAGGGCACACTCGATTAAGTGTAATTGATGTTGATAATGGTCAACAACCAATGTCATCAGACGATGAGCAGTTCACTATCGTTTATAACGGTGAGTTGTATAACTATCGTACGTTACGTAAAGATCTGCTAAGCCGGGGGGTTATCTTTAAAACCCGGTCGGATACGGAAGTCGTATTGATGTTGTATCGGTTATATGGGGCGGACTGTGTTAATAAAATGCGGGGCATGTTTAGTTTTGTTGTTTACGAGAAGAATTCTGGTAAATTATTTCTGGCGCGTGATCGATTAGGGATAAAGCCACTTTTTTACCACTGGACCGGCAGTACTTTAATTGCCGCGTCTGAAATTAAAGCAATATTTGCGTCAGGATATGTCGAGGCAAAATTAAATAAAGCTTCAATCATCAATTATTTTACCTACCAATTTTCAATTACACCGAACACCCCATACGAATCAATATTCGAGCTGTCTCCGGGGTACTGTATGACAATTTCACATAGGGGTGACCCAGTACTATTCCAGTACTGGGATGTGGAATTCCCAAAGCATGGAGATTATGAGACGGATCGTGAGGATTACTGGTTGGATGCCTTCGAATCCGCTCTGGATGACTCAGTTAAGTCGCACGCTGTTAGTGACGTTGAAATTGGTTCATACCTTTCCGGTGGAATTGACTCATGTACGATTACTGAACTGTTATCGAAAAATACATCAACTCGAATGAAAACATTCTCTATTGGGTTTGATTCTGATGAGCATGATGAATCAGATGCCTATCGGAGAGTTGCAGAATATTTGGGTGTTGAAAATAATGAAATAAAATTCTCAATGGATGGTGATTATCTTAACAAGCTAAAAGAGAGCTTATATCACCTTGAACAACCCCAGAGAATGTCAGTGGACGTCCCTCATTTTGAGTTATCAAAATTAGTGAGTGATAATAACTGTAAGGTTGTTTGTACAGGTGATGGCGCGGATGAAATCCTGGCAGGGTACGATTGTTACCGGCAGGATGCTATGCGCACTAATTCTAATGGGTTATTTAATCAGCTGTGGCGTAGAAAAAAATATCCAAAGGAATATACGGAGTATTTTGCAAGTGACCATATGGAGTTATTACTAAGTTTACATAAAAGACGTAAGCAATATAAAACTATTGAAAATTATGGATTTTACCCAGTCTGGTTTGATTTTTGGCAGATTACAGGTACTAGTCTTTCTGACCTATTTTTGCCCGAAGTTGTGTCGGGCTCGAATAATCAAAAGCAAATGGACGAATTGGTTTCTACAGTAAAACCAAATATTAAAAATCTACATCCATTAAACCAGTCTTTGTACCTTGAAACCAAGACGAGGCTGCCGGGATGGATCTTATGGAAATGTGATCGATTAAGTATGGCGCATGGCGTAGAGGCGCGAGTACCCTTCCTTGATCATAAATTAGTTGAGCTTACAGCGAAAATGCCTCCAAATTACAAACTGATGGGCATGAACGAGAAGTATATTTTAAAACGTATGATGAAGAACCGATTGCCCAATGTTTCTCATCACTATAAAAAACGAGGATTTTATACGCCGATAAGGCAGTGGTTTTTTACAGCCAGACAAAAGCCGTACATAGATAAATATATTTCAACAGAAGCATTAAATCGGTCAGAAATTTTCAACCCGGTTACCGTTAGAGATATTTATAATAAATTATTGGACATGTCAAAGCCGGGCGACATGAATAGTTATTATCGGTGTATGCGAATGGAATGGGTGTTGTTAACGGTTCTATCGGTGCAGATACTGTACAACCTTTTTGTTCAGGAGCAAGGTATAATTTTAAACCAGGCATCAAGATTCGAAGAAATAAAACATGCATCGTTATAGTCTTATTGAAAATGCCGCGTCGATAAATAT
>QILH01000053.1 GCA_003233255.1 Gammaproteobacteria bacterium
GGTTGGGTGTAGTAATCGCTATCGTCTTCACGTGCATCCCAGTGATCAGCGGCGGCATCAATTGCCAATGGTGGCTCTTTAGTTTCGGGTTGCTCCTGCCACTCACCTATGCTGTTGGGCTCATAACCTTTGGTGCCCCCAAAGTTGCCATCCACGCGCATAAGGCCATCGCGATGGAAACTGTGGACCGGACAGCGTGGTGCATTCACCGGGATCTGCGCATGATTTACACCCAGTCGATAACGTTGTGTATCACCATAGGAAAACAGCCGACCTTGTAACATCTTGTCAGGCGAGAAGCCAATGCCGGGTACCACATTGGCCGGATTAAACGCTGACTGCTCAACTTCCGCATGATAGTTTTCAGGGTTGCGATTAAGTTCCAGTATACCCACATCAATTAACGGATAGTCCTTGTGTGGCCAGACCTTGGTCAGGTCGAAAGGATGGAAGCGGTAAGTTGCCGCATCTTTTTCCGGCATGATTTGTATCTTGAAATCCCAACGCGGATAAGCGCCGTCTTCTATACTCTCGTATAGATCCTTTTGATGACTTTCACGATCTTTACCGACCAACTCCTGTGCCTCTTGATCCGTCAGGTTTTCTATGGGTTGCTGACTCTTGAAGTGGAACTTGACCCAGAAACGTTCGTTGTCTGCATTGATGAAGCTGTAGGTATGACTGCCAAAACCATGCATGTGGCGGTAGCTCCGGGGAATTCCACGATCACTCATCAGGATGGTAATTTGATGTAGTGCCTCAGGCAACAGGGTCCAGAAATCCCAGTTACTTTGTGCATTACGCATATTGGTGCGTGGGTCGCGTTTGACGGCATGATTCAGATCGGGAAATTTCAAAGGGTCACGCAGAAAGAAAACAGGTGTGTTATTTCCCACCATGTCCCAGTTACCTTCTTCAGTATAAAATTTAACCGCAAAACCACGGATGTCGCGCTCTGCATCAGCCGCTCCGCGTTCACCCGCAACGGTAGAAAAGCGTAAAAATACCTCAGTTGTTTTACCTACTGAAGAAAAGATCCCTGCTTTGGTGTATTGGGTAATGTCGTTGGTTACGGTAAAAGTGCCATAGGCGGCTGAGCCTTTGGCATGCATACGGCGTTCAGGAATAACTTCTCGGTCGAAGTGGGCTAACTTCTCCAGGAACCATAAGTCCTGTAATAACATTGGGCCACGTGGGCCCGCGGTCAGAACATTCTGGTTGTCACTCACTGGTGCCCCATTAGTCATGGTTAACTTGGATTTGTCACTCATGTCGGTCTCCTTGCTGGTTAAGCCAGCTTGATGTGGTGTGCCCAATTGCCATTGGGAATAGGTTTACTTTAGTGGTAAATAAATAATCCGTAAAATCGTTTATATATATCCAATTGATAGTTATTACCTATCACAAAAACGCAGGAATAGGCGTTGAACTTAGTGAACAAACACAATCTAGAATGGTCTTAATTTACTGATTTGAGCAAAGCATACGAGGGTAATGTATGGTAAAGCGTAACACGGGTTAACCTGCTATATAGTAGATAGCACACAAAGACACTTTCGTCGCGTTCGCCGATATTCTGTTTTATATTGAAGGATAGGCCGTCCTTCCTGCGGCCACCTCTTTTCTTGCTCCAAATAGGGTTCTAAATAACTGTTCCGAAATCGTATCCACTATCTATACCCGGGATCTTGACTCGTCATGCCGGGCTTGGCCCGGCATCCAGTATTATAGTGTTTCTAGATTCCCGCCTCATCGTGCCCCTCACGGTAATAAATAGAGGGTATCGCGGGAAAAGTGCCCCGCAGGTATGACGTTAAGGGAGTTTAAGTCGATAGGAATTAGGAACGGTTATTTAGTTGTAGTGATTGATATTTCATAATTTAAACCGCAATCCTCGTTTTAATTTCTTCATTTCCCCGATCGGATGAAATAGAATTTTCGACCGGTTTTACCATCGACAATTTACTTCGCGCAACGGTAAACGTTGCACGCATGCCCCAGTTAAAGGCCAGGTAATCGGCTTCGATTCCATCACCAAAAATAACCCCGCCCTCATTGAGCTCGGAGCGTATTTCCAGGCTTTGGCCCTTGACGATTAAACCCGAAGTTAAATTGGTACCGGTTGCAATACTTGGAAAGGCTTCGCGGACATAAAAGGCCAATTTTTCATCTTCTGGAGAAGGTAAGGGCAACTTATCATGACGCTCACGATGTATCGAGCGCGCCCAACCGGTCGCACCTGTACCTGTCGCCACAATCACACCCGATGATGAGTGGTGTTCTTTGCGGTCGTTCGTTTTAATCGTATACCGTGCGGACTGGTGACTATGATGGCCAATGAACAACTCGTTTAAGGCATAGAGACTTTGTCCATCATCAAGATCCACCTGCGCCATGGTTCGATATTGAACATCGATATCGTTATACATAGCTGGAAGTAAAATCTTACTAACCTCAATACTAAAAAACAAAACCAAAATACCATCATATAAATCCATATCCAAATTAACACCAATCACATTCTATCC
>QILH01000002.1 GCA_003233255.1 Gammaproteobacteria bacterium
AGTAAAGTGCGCGACTTCCTTTTGGGGCTATAGCTCAGCTGGGAGAGCGCTTGCATGGCATGCAAGAGGTCGGCGGTTCGATCCCGCCTAGCTCCACCAAATTTAACCCGGTCATATTTGGGTTGGGTTCTGGAGATACTCTTTTTAGGAAGGGATTAACATGCATCGGGTTGGCAGGATAACCATTTATATTGGCATCGCGCTCGTTGCAGGCGGACTGATTATCGGATTTAGCACCATGTTTTTGGGCTATGTTAATCAGGCGAAGTTTTTTATCGGATTAATTCCGGTTGGGTTTGTTTTATTGTTAGCCGGTACGGTAGCGACACAGTTGTCGGCGCCGACTACGAATAGCAAAGACAAATCCGAATAGTTTTTTGTACTACCTAGGCACAAGCTTTACACGTCCCCATCGTCTAGAGGCCTAGGACACTGCCCTTTCACGGCGGTAACAGGGGTTCGACTCCCCTTGGGGACGCCAATTAACCAAAACCCGGATACACATATTCAGTGTATCCGGGTTTTTTTGTTTATCGGGGTTATTAAACGGGATAATCGAACCCCGATCAAATTGGTGACGATGTGCATGGATACACAAGTTGCGGGAGGCAAGGAAGCCAAGAGCGATTGACTCGCCTTCTGAGATCCGTCCACTTCCAAAGTGAGGGTGACATTGACCCGCCCAAGATCTTCGTCCAGTTGAAATGTTCGATTTAATGTAACTGGAGGACAAGATGGTCATAATATCCTTAAAACTGGCCGTCAAAGTGGCCAAAATATCTCAAAATAAGAGGAAAAGTTTTGTAAGTGCAAGAAAAATAAGAAATAATACAATTTAATTCAGACATAGAACCGGCCATAATGTCTGTATGAGTATCGATTTACAGGCCTGTTCCCCTTTTATCCCGTCAGAGGATGTGTTGTCGCAAAGCCTTTTGCCCGATAAAGCGGTTCAGCTAGCGACTGAATCAGCGAAATTGACAGGACGGATGGCGCCACAAACTAAGCAGATGCTTATTGCTCATATGGCGGTGATCAACGCCTATTATTCGAATTTAATTGAAGGAAATCGTACGCTGCCGCATGAAATCCGTGCGGCTCAAGAGGGGGCGTTTTCCAGTGATCCCGCTAAACGTGATCTGTAATTAGAGTCTCTGGCGCATATCAAAGTACAACAGTGGATTGACGAGCATATATCGGATCTTGATAGTTTGTACCAGCCTGAATTCATCCGGGCGATTCATCAACAATTTTATGATGTGATGCCAGAGTCCTTGTATGAGTTGAAAGATACGACGGGTAAAATTGTTGATCGTGTAGTCCCGGGACAATGGTGAACACAATCGGTTTCGGTTGGACATCACGTGGTACCTGACGCGAAGTCAATTCCCAATCTTATGCAAAAATACTGCGAGGTTTACCATCCCACGAACTATCATGGATGCTTGATAAAACATAAAGAATATTAAGAAAGCAAAGCCGTATTCACTTCATAAAAACACTAACATTAATTATTTAATGGTTATGTGCGCATCAAGATTATATTGTCTGTCTATAGTGTAACCTTGAGATGTCGAACAACAGATTCATTTTTATATTGACAATTGAAGAAAAGGAAAGTAATAATATTGCACCTGACTAAAACACAGCGTCCCCTCACGCTGTATATTAATAAAAACAATAACAGATAGATAAAAGTGCGACCGTTATTTAAGTGTCGCTTAAATTGGAATAGAACTAGAATAATTAACAGGGACAGGGAGGATGCAGTCGATGCTGCGCGTTTGTTTAAATAAAATAACATCAAAAAATTGGGGAAGATGGCTCTGTTCATCGCTTCTACTGATCTTATCATCTTACTCATGGGCTACACCGGGTACAGATTGGTTAGAAACTCAAACAAATCCTGATGGAAGTTATGCCAGTCCTACTGATATCGCGACTCCGTATCAAGCCACTTCTGGAGCCTTAAAAACATTTAATCTCAATGGTGTAACCCAGCAACAAGCCGGTGTCGCGGCCGCGCTACAGTTTGTCGGTGCCGAGACTTATCATAATTCAGAAAACCTTGCGCGTAAAATAATCGCATTATCATCGTCCGCTCAAGACGTAAGTGCATTGGTGACGGAACTGGTTGCCATGCAAAATGAAGATGGCGGCTTTGGCGAGCTTTTTGGGTATCATAGTTCCGTACTGGATACGGCGTTTGTCCTGCAGGCATTAAATGCAGTAGATTATTCAGATGATATCGTTCTTAGTAATGCGATAAATTACCTGGAACGGCAACAAGATGCCAATGGTGGCTTCGGTCTTGGGCTTCCTAATAATAGTTCGATACATATAACCGCACAGGTCTCCATTGCACTTCAACCCTACGTTTTTACCTATTCGACAGGTGATATCGTTAATCGGGCTTCCGATTATTTATATGCTGAACAATTAACAACGGGCGGCTGGACAACGATTTGGGAAACGGCGCAAGCCTTGTTAGCACTGATACCCACCACGTCGGATAGTACTCTGT
>QILH01000192.1 GCA_003233255.1 Gammaproteobacteria bacterium
ATGCTAATCAAAGGCAAACTGGTTGATAACTGGCTTGATAAAGAGATAGACGAAGGCGAATTCAAGCGTATGGCTTCGACCTTTCGTAACTGGGTAACGGTGGATGGGCAGCCAGGTCCTACCGGTGACGGTGATTTTATGGCCGAACCCGATCGTTATCATTTGTATGTCTCAAAAGCCTGTCCCTGGGCGCACCGTACGGTTATTTTTCGTAAATTAAAAAAACTTGAAAATATTATTGGTTTGTCCATTGTCGAACCAGACATGCTTGAGCAGGGCTGGACCTTCTCTGAATCAGGCGAATACAGTGATCACTTACACGCTTATCGGTTTATGCATGAAATTTATCTGCGCGCGGATAATGTATTTACCGGTCAGATTACCGTGCCGGTCCTCTGGGATAAAAAACGTAATACGATTGTAAATAACGAGTCGTCAGAGATAATTCGGATGTTAAATTCTGAGTTCAATGAATTCACAGAAGTAAAGACGGATTACTATTCGATCCAACTACGTGAAAACATCGATGAAGTAAATCAACCAATTTACGATAATATCAATAATGGCGTTTACCGCTGTGGTTTTGCAAATACTCAGGCGACCTACGACAAGGCATTTGATCGATTATTCAATGAACTTGAAAAAGTTGAGTCCTTATTATCTAAGCAACGATATTTGTTAGGTGAGCAACTTACCGAAGCCGACTGGCGACTGTTTACGACCTTAATTCGTTTTGATGCGGTGTATGTTGGCCATTTCAAATGTAATAAAAAACGAATTATAGATTATCCCAGTCTGTCTAACTATCTGCGAGAATTGTTTCAAATTCCCGGAATCGCCGAGACGGTTGATATTGATTATATTAAACGACATTACTACTACAGTCATACCAGTGTGAATCCAACTCAGGTGATACCGAAAGGCCCAGAGTTGAATTTTGATTTGCCTCATGATCGAGCCAAAAAAATTAACACAAATTTATGATATTTAATTAGAAAACTTGAGTATGTCAATATGCCAGTGCTGTATTAAGGTGTATGTATATCTTAATTAGAGACTAAATATATGTTAAACATTGAAAGCGGAGCTTCTAAAACGAAACCCGCGGATTTTGGTCCCCCCATATTACGTCTGGGCTTCAGACCGTTTTTTTTAGCGGCGGGTATTTTTTCTATCCTCGCGATGGCAATCTGGATGGCCATTTTTGTGCTTGCGATTGAGTTTACTTTTACGACGATATCGCCAGTCTTATGGCATGCCCATGAAATGTTGTTTGGTTATGTTATGGCCGTGGTGGCAGGTTTTTTGTTAACCGCGATAAAAAACTGGACCGGTGTTGAAGTACTTCGCGGTAAAGCATTGGCTTTATTGTTTCTACTATGGTTGTTCGCTCGACTCTTATTTCTAACTGAGCTGTTAACGGGCCTGGTGATACCGCTAGAAATTATTGCAGCTGTTGACGTGGCCTTTTTATTTTTATTGGCACTGGCCTGTTTGCGGCCCGTTTTAAAGGTCAGGCAATATAAGCAACTCGGTATTATTGTAATATTGTTTTTTCTGATGCTGTCTGATATTGTTTTTTATTTAGGATTAACCGGGGTAATTAAAGAGGGTGTGCAGTGGAGTTTGTATTCGGCACTGTATATGTTTATCGCCCTGGCCCTGGTGATGATGCGCAGGGTGATGCCGATGTTTATTAAAAACGGCGTTGAGGGTGAAGTAATATTAAAAAACTATGTGTGGATTGATTATTCCAGTCTGATCTTATTAGGGGGCCTTTGGCTCAGCGATGTATTTACGAGTTATGATAAGGTAACGGCTGTCCTGGCTGGCTTATTAACGGTGCTGCATATTATACGGTTGTCTGGTTGGTATACTCATAAAGTCTGGGCAAAACCTCTGGTATGGATTCTAATATCAGCGTATCTCTTTTTTATTATTGGGTTTGCTTTAAAGGCCCTGTCCATCAGTTTTGGAGTTTCACCTTTTTTATCCGTGCATGCCTATATGATGGGTGGGATCGGAATGTTGACTATTGGTATGATGTCACGTATTTCGCTGGGACATACCGGGCGGAATATTTCTACACCGTCACCCTGGGTATTCTGGAGCTTTGTGGCATTATTGGCGGGCGTTATTGTGCGCGTCGTATTTCCGTTATTGAATATGGAATTCTATATCTACTGGATCGGGCTATCACAGGCTTTGTGGATGATTGCGTTTGCTATTTTTGTAATCGTCTATGCACCGATGTTATCAAGTGCACGAATTGACGGACAGGATGGTTAGACTAAATAAAAGTTCCGAATAACAGTCCACTTTACCTTTAGAAATTGCAAACAGATTTTCAGTAGGAGCGGGCTCAGACCGGAATGGCACTAAGTTAAGCCAAACAATGTGCCCCGCGGGTATAGACAGATATTACAAACTAATCCGCAATCGTCTTTCCCGCGAAGGCGGGAATCCAGATAAATAGGCTATTGATTCTAACTTTCTGGATACCCTATAATTTATT
>QILH01000145.1 GCA_003233255.1 Gammaproteobacteria bacterium
AACTATCTGAAGATGTGGAAAATGCCGCGCAGGTCATCTCCCAGTTAAAAGACGAGAGTGATAAAATCGGTGGCGTGCTAGACGTCATCCAAAGTATTGCCGAGCAAACCAATCTACTGGCGCTCAATGCAGCGATTGAAGCCGCACGGGCGGGCGATCAAGGACGCGGCTTTGCCGTGGTGGCCGATGAAGTTCGTACATTGGCACAACGTACTCAGGAATCCACCACCGAGATCAAGGGTATGATCGAACAAATCCAACAAAGCGCCGTGAAAGCCGTGACCGTTATGGATGCCGGTCGCAAACAAACCCAGACCAGTGTGTCTACCGCAACCGAAGCCGGTTCCTCTTTCGAGACTATTACGGCCGCGATTGCAACGATCAATGACATGAGTACGCATATTGCCAGCGCCGCCGAAGAACAAAATTCGGTCGCCGACGAGATCAGTAAAAACATTAACCAAATCAGCCAGATTGCTGAACGCTCATCGGATGGCGCGAAAAAGACCGAGATCGCCAGCACGGAATTATCATCTTTGTCAGAAGAACTCACGACGCTGATGACACAATTTAAAATCTAAATTTACTCGATAACCTGACAAAATCGCCCTGATTCGTATCTCAGGGCGCTTACTTTTCCTTGCCCCATAAACATACCGCTTTGCCCTTTTAAAAACAGCAATCCTATATAACTCCTTGTTTTATATCTTATACTCTGCCTCCTGTATCGCTGACTCTGGTAAAAATTAACCCAAATCTATGCCCTCATAAATTTCCCTATTATTCAGTCGGGTAAGAGTCCTGTATAGTTGGCGCCCACTATATAAATAGTGACTGAAATAATTCGCCGCCACCAGGATCGGCCGTTACCGTGAGCTGGCACAGGAATAGAATCCCTTCAGATTGGTGCATTTTGAAGGCTAAAACAGACGACGCACCCAGAATTTTTAATATATTCGACATTAAGGCACCTCAAACAGGTGCATAACTTTGAGGATTAGATAGCATGATCAAACCAATAGGTTCCGACCAACTCCAACCACGTTTTGTTGCTGATGACGCAGAACGCGCCGCATTAGCCAAAGAAGCTGAATCGCTACCCTCGGTTTTGATCAGCTCACAAGCTGCCGGAAATGCCGTTATGATGGCTGCAGGTTATTTCAGCCCACTCAAAGGCTTCATGAATGTCGCCGACGCCATGGGCGCGGCTGAGAAAATGACGCTCAGCGACGGTTCTTTCTTTCCGGTTCCGGTTATGTGTCTGGTTGAAAGTACCGATGCGATTGGTGATGCCAAACGTATTGCCCTGCGCGACCCAAATGTCGATGGTCATCCTGTATTAGCGGTAATGGATGTTGAAAACATTGAAACCGTGACCGACGCGCAAATGGCCACCATGACCGACAAAGTCTACCGTACTGATGACATGGAACACCCCGGCGTAGGCGCCTTCAATAGCCAGGGCAAGATCGCCATTTCTGGCCCGATTCAGGTGCTGAATTATAGCTACTTTGAAAAAGACTTCGAAGGCACGTTTAAAACCGCCGTTGAGATTCGCGATGCGATCGCTAAAAACGGCTGGAAAAAGATCGTTGCCTTCCAGACCCGTAACCCGATGCATCTGGCCCACGAAGAACTCTGCCACATGGCAATGGATCGCTTAGATTGTGATGGTCTCGTTATTCACATGTTGTTAGGCAAACTGAAAAAGGGTGATATTCCTGCCGATGTCCGTGATTCCGCGATCCGTAAAATGGTTGAACTCTACTTCCCGGCCAACAGCGCCATGGTGACCGGTTACGGCTTTGATATGCTCTACGCCGGCCCACGTGAGGCCGTTTTACACGCCTATTTCCGTCAAAATATGGGGGCGACTCATTTCATCATTGGTCGTGACCATGCTGGCGTCGGCGACTACTACGGTGCCTTCGATGCGCAGACTATTTTTCATGATGAAGTACCAAAAGGCGCAATGGAAATCGAGATATTTGAAGCAGACCACACTGCCTGGTCCAAAAAACTGAACAAGGTGGTGATGATGCGCGAGGCACCGGATCATGAAAAAGAAGATTTTGTATTACTATCCGGCACCAAGGTTCGTGAAATGTTGGGTAACGGTGAAGCACCACCAAAAGAATTCTCGCGTCCTGAAGTGGCTGAGATTCTAATTGGCTACTACCAAAGTCTGTAATTCGGCCCCATCAAAACCCGCTCAACTGAGCGGGTTTTGAATCTCTTCCTGTACTGGCTGTCGCCCGCCTAAACGCAATTCAGGTCATCGTATACATACGTTTTCACTAACTCTAGCCCAATACAAAGCCACTGGTAATAGCGCTAGTTGAAATACCGTCACTCCATGACCCTTGCATTCCCACATTAAAAATACATTAACTCTATCGCAAAAAATAACACCCCTCATCNCCGTCATCCATCAAGCTGAATGATAAATGGCCGATATTATCCCTGTCATAATTTGATCTTTACCACGGCTGATTTTATATGAATTTACAAACGTTAAAATTTCCTCAATGGTTTTTATCGCTAAATGTATTAATAATACTGATAGCCGTTTCTGGAAACGCGCATGCCGCTCGATCCTACTCGCCAAATGATGTCTACGCTGGTGTTGAATATGCTACCCGCATTGTTGACGAGATACTGACCTCAAAAAATATTGGTAACCTTCAGGTACCCCAATCCAGAGAAAAAGCGGCAAAACCAATGCATGTTTATGAATTGCATATCACGGCACTCACCGAGCTCTATCATTATGCATTGAAACATAATCGTCGCCCGCCGCCACTCACCACATCATCACCGATTAATTACACGCCCACGGATGTTTATTATCTGACTCAATTAGTAATAAATAATGTCGAGGAAATTTATCGCGATGCTGGAGGAAAAATCGAATTTACACTAAATGACCATACAGGAAAATATCCGGCCCAGGTATACAAAAAAGTGTTTGA
>QILH01000129.1 GCA_003233255.1 Gammaproteobacteria bacterium
CCATCGTGCGCGCCCTCAATCGGTGGCACAAAGGGTGGCGCACCGGTGGCAATGATCGCCGCACCGAAGCTGATCTTTTTGCCTTTTTTACCGTCGCCGGCCTCGGCACGCTGATGAGGATCCTTGCTATTGCCGCCGGTATCAACAAACACGGTATGATTATCTTCAAATCGACCATAACCCTGCATTACGTCAATTTTGACGCCTTTATCGGTTTTTAGCGCCATTTGGCCGCGTGTTTCCAACACGTTCGCGCGCGTTTTTTCCAGCTTTTTCCAGTTGAGCTTTGCTGCCGTGGTACCTTCGATGCCTAAATGGCCGTCTTCGGCGCGATCACGGATGCGATCGGCTGCAGCACGCCAGGCCTTTGAGGGTATACAGCCACGCCACAGGCATTCACCGCCGGGGAATGGGGCATCATTGATCATCGCGACCTTGTAACCTTCTCCAACCAGATCACGGGCCGCATCTTCACCGCCGGGCCCGCCGCCGATCACAACCACATCGTAATCGTATTTGCCCTTCTCGAGCGTAAAACCGGAGGCCACCGGCTGGTTTTGAACCGCAGAAACACTGGCATCAAGCCAGATCGGATTCTGGACATATTGTTTAAACGCGTTGAGGAATTTTGCCGCATCGGCGCCATTCACAATCCGATGATCGGCGGTTACGGTAACCGGCATGCCTTGAGCACCCAGGGTCGAGATCGCAAAAATAGCCGAGGTACCCGGCGATGGAATGGCATCAAATGAAGCAATGCCCATCATGCCCATGTTTGAAATGGTAAACGTCGGATTTGAATATTCGGCGGGTTTCAGACGACGAATGCGCGCACGTTGAACCAGATCAACCCAGTCGGCACCCAGACTGACGATATCGCGGTTGGCGACATCGCGTAACACTGGCACCACCAGCCCCATGCCTTCAGTCTCCACCGCGAGACCGATATCAATCTGTTCGCGCTCAAGGATGCGGTCTTCATGCTGATACACCGCATTCACGATCGGAAAATCGTTAATCGCCAACGCCGCAGCCTTGGCTAAGGCAACCGTTAACGACACGCCTTTGGCTTTTGAGGAAGTCTTTAACACGCTCGGATCAATATTCACGGTGACGCGGAACAGCGGCATCGACAGAGAAAATTCCATATTCTGCGCAACCGCTTTTTCCATCGCGTTCATCGCGCGACCCTGACCCGGCACCTGGAAGACTCGGCGCGCCGAGGTTTGCACTTCGGCATTTAAAACATCCGATGCGATAATCGCACCGGCCGGACCGGTGCCCGAGATCGCATTTAAATCGATACCATGTGCACCCGCGATCTGGCGAGCATACGGCGTGGCTTTACCTTGTTTCGGTCGTGGTGAGGGCGTCGCACCTGAAGGTTGGGCGGCAATTTTAGTTTTCGCTTTGGCGGTACCGGCCGGTTCCGCTTTGGGTGTTGATATATGCGGTTCGGTTTTGGCACCGAGCGTTGATTTCGCCTTGCTGTCGATCACCGCTGCGGCATCCTGCACCAGAAAACCAATCGAATCACCTACGGCAACCACACTGTCGACATCGGCCAGTGGACCCGACAGAATACCGTCACGGAAGATCTCGACATCCATGATCGCCTTATCGGTTTCAACCTGAGCAACGACATCGCCCCGGCTAACCTGATCGCCAATCTCTTTATCCCAGCTCACCACCACCCCTTCGGTCATGGTGTCGGAGAGTTGCGGCATCTTGATCATATAACTATCGGTTGGAGCATCAATAACCGGCTGCGCCATTTCCACGGTTGGATCATTATCAGTAGTAGCTATATCACTGTCCGAGGCATCACCTTCGCGAGTGACTTCAGACTCGCTGGCCACCAGATAGGCCATGGCTGCGCCCACCGGAATAACCGAATCGACCTCGGTTAACGGGCCAGAGAGATAGCCTTCACGAAACACTTCCACATCCATGATGGCCTTATCGGTTTCAACCGTCGCGACAATGCTGCCGCGTTCAATAAAATCACCAATTTCTTTTTCCCAGGTCACCACGGTGCCTTCTGTCATGGTGTCAGAAAGCTGGGGCATTTTAATGATGTAGGAGTCTGCCATTTATAATTCTCTTTTAATTTTGTTCATCTCTCTTACTGTGAGAGTGCAGGTTGAGTCATTACTTTACTTCTGCAACCTGAATTAACTTTGCTCCCCTCTCAACGGGTAAGAGTTTCAGAGTGATGGGGATAACAAAGTCCCACTAGCTCGCCCTGAATTAAAGAAGCGCTTACTAAATTAAATCTTACCAAGTGCCTTTAACGCACCTTGATAAACGTCATCCACATCTGGGATCGCCGCACTTTCAAGTTTATGGTTATAAGGCACGGGCACATCGGCCGCATGAATTCATCCAGTGCAAAGAAGCAATCTTCCATGATGCCAGTAATAATTTCTGAACCTACTCCAACCGGGGCTTCGTCTTCTTCGGCCACTAATACACGATGAGTTTTTTCAACGGAACGGCGAATGGTTTCACGATCGATCGGTTTTAAAGAACGCAGGTCAACCACTTCGGCACTGACGCCATCGGCCTCGAGTTTCTTCGCTGCTTCCAGACATAAATGCACCGAGAAGTTATAGCCGATTAAAGTAATATCTTCACCAGTACGCACCACTTCCGCACCTTCTAAAGGACGGAAAAATTCTTCATCGGGGATGTCTTCTTTTAAGTTATACATACGTTCGTGCTCGATGATGATCACCGGGTCATTACAACGCACCGCGGATTTAAGCATGCCGTAGGCATCCAGTGGACCACGCGGGGTCACCACACGCAAACCGGAGGTACTCATAAACATACGCGCCAATCGCGCCGAGTGTTGCGCCGCCAACTGGTGGGCGGTACCACCGGGAGTACGCATGACAATCGGACAACTCACTCGGCCACCCGACATATAGCGTATCTTCGCCGCCGCATTCACTAAAGTATCCAATGCCAATAACGCAAAGTTAATCGACATGATTTCAATGATTGGACGCATGCCAATCATCGACGCACCAATACCGATCCCGGTATAGGAATTTTCGGAGATCGGACAATCGACAATGCGTTCAGGGCCATATTTATCAAATAAACCTGACGTGGCCTTGTAGGTGCCGCCGGCGACACCGATGTCTTCACCCATCGCAATCACTAACGGGTCGTTTGTCATTTCTTCATCGTGGGCGCGTTGAATCGCTTCCCAATATGCTGTTTCTGCCATAATAATTCTCTTCTGCGGATATTATTTTCGAATGTTATTACAAATATTTATTTCATAACCTATTTTAGCGGACCAATCCAACGTGGATCCGGATCATCATCCAGTACAAATTTGTGCAGATCCGCCACTTTAGGCTCAGGGCTATCTTCCGCAAACTTGATGATCTCGTTTTCGATCTCGTACTGGATTTCGTCTTCCATTTTTTTGATGTCGGCCTTTTTAATGGCACCGGCCTTAATCAAACGTTCTGAAAGAATTTTAATTGGATCACGTTTTTCCCACTCGGCTTCTTCTTCCTTGGTACGGTAACCCTTGGCATCCGACATCGAGTGACCGCGATAACGATAGGTCATGAATTCAATGAAATAGGGTTTTGATTCCTTACGCACATAATCGACGGCCTTTTTCGCCTCTTTCATGACGATATCAATGTCCATGCCATCGTGTTGACTGGACTTGATGTTATAGGCGGTATCCACCCGTTTGTATTGATCGGTTTGCGCGGTTGAACGATCGATGTGAGTGCCAATCGCGTAGCCATTATTTTCGCAGACAAATAAAACGGGGAGATTCCAGACACTGGCCATATTCAGGGTCTCATGGAAGGTACCCTGATTATTCGCGCCATCACCAAGAAAACAAATCGCAATTTGGTCGGTCTTTTTATGTTTGCAGCCCAGGGCCAAACCGGCGGCTAAGGGGAAGGGTTGACCTACTAATGCATAGCCACCCATGAAGTTCGCAGTCGGGTCGAAGATATGCATCGAACCACCCCGGCCACCCGACGATCCCGTCTCTTTGCCAT
>QILH01000236.1 GCA_003233255.1 Gammaproteobacteria bacterium
GATCATTGCCACCGGCGCACCACCGTTTGTGCCACCCATTGATGGCGCACACGATGGACTAAAATCCGGCGGTGTCCTGACCTCAGATACGGTCTGGGGTTTAACCGACGTACCCAAACGCCTTGGTGTCATCGGCGGCGGTGCAATCGGGGTCGAAATGGCACAGATCTTCCAGGATTTTGGAACGAAAGTGGTGTTATTTGAAGGTATGGACCGGATCCTGGCGGAAGTCGAAAAAGAGGTTGCCAGCCAATTAACGGCGGTCTTAAATGACGACAAACGCCTCACGATTGAAACCAGCGTCAAGATTAAATCCATCAAGGGTGAGCCCGGTAATATGAAGCTCAACTTTGAAGACAGCGAAGGCAAGAGCCGAAATTTTGGCTGCGATTACGTGATTATGGCGACTGGCAAACGCCCGGTCACCGACGGCCTGGGCCTCGATAAAGCCGGGGTCAAAACGGAAAAAGGCGTCATTACGGCGGACAATCGTTGCCGGACTTCGGCCGATAATATCTTTGCGGTCGGCGATGTCATCGGTGGGTTAATGCTTGCTCACACCGCAGGCCAGCAGGGGCGTGTAGCGGCGATGAACATCGCGGGTGAAGCGGCGCAATATGACGAAGACAAAGATTGCGGTGTCATCTTTACCCGCCCAGAAGCGGCCTTTGTCGGGCTGTCGACCGAGCAGGCTAAGGCCAAAGGTATCGATGCAGTCGAGATCAAGGTTCCAATGAGTATCGACGCTAAGGCTATGATTAATAACGAAACTCACGGCCTAATCAAGCTGGTGGCCGATAAGGCGACTCATCGAATTGTGGGTGTCCATTTCCTGGCCGATCATGCCGATACGCTGATAGGAGAAGGGGTGATGATGGTGGCAGGGAATATGACCCTTGAGCAGGTAGGTCATGCGATACACCCACATCCGACCCAAACCGAGTTATTTGGCGACCTGGCTCGCCGGTTGGCATCCCGTTTGCGTAGAAGCGAGAAACGAAAGAAAAAATAGCTTTCAATGGGGTCAGACTCCATTGACCTGAGTTTTTTGGTGAGCTGGCCCGTGTCGTTTGACCATTCGAGTCTGACCCCATTGAAAAATCTGGCACAAAACCTGCTTTTAACCAGGCATGATGTTACGGATTGTCCTTATCCTGTCCCTGTTTGCTGCGATCACGACGCTGATGGCGGCCCCCCCGCGTTTCAGTGGGTTCCCAAATGAAAGTCGTGAACGTGCTAAAGCGGAGGAGAAGGCCAGGACCGATGCGGCCTCAAAATCGATTAACGTAACCGATGGAAAAGGAGTCAATAATAGCGCTAAGGATTCAGCAGATACGTCCACGGCACAGCCCGTAAAGCAGACCAGTAGAACACAGACCTCTGCGACACCGTCGGTATCGACAATTTCAGAGCCTATAACGAAAAAGAAAAAACGCGAACCGTGGTTTCGCTGGCCGCTGGGTAAAAAAATACTCTCGGAACGTGAGAAAACCTATAAACAACCTGATGAATTGGTGAATACCGAAAATCACCATATGGATCCGTCCGAATCGCTGGGTATTGCGGATTTACACCGTTATTCGCCAGGATTAAAAGAGTTCTGGAAGGTGAACTCATCGAAATCGTTGTGTTCAATGAAACAGAAAATCAATCATTATGGCCATGTCGAATTTCGCCAGGGTGTGGGGCAGCCGCTCGAGTTTGCGCTGTTCGTAGCGCACCCACCAGCGGGTATCGGCAAGGCGCATATCCGTACTGAACCTCCCGAATGGCAGCACTATAGCAAGGCCAAAGATCTGGGCGTCATCGAGCTGGAACCTGGCGAACGTGCGGTTACTGCATCGGCGGACTGGTCACGTCGTTTATTTCTGGAAATGAGTGAGGGTATGCGACCGGTCATGCGTTATTGGGATGCGTCTGATGGTGCCGATGATATGGAAGTTATGTTGTCGGCGTTAAACTTTCAGGAAAGCGTGGATCTATTTCATCGCTGTGTTGGTCAATTATTGAAATACGATTATCGGAGCGTAAAACGTACCATCGTGCATTTTCATGAAGACAGTTCTAAATTACGCAACAAAGCGAAAAAACAACTGGATGGTGTGCTAGAGATTTTAAATGTTGATGAAGGCGTCAAACAAGTTGACCTGGAACTTTATACGCACAGTAAAGGACTGGTTCGATATAATTTCCGTCTGGCGACACGTCGAGCGCGTGCGGTGCGTGATTATCTGATTAAACGCGGTATCGATGAAGATAAATTACTCATTAAGATCCACACCAAACGCGGTAAAGATCTGAAAAAACTCGGTTACAACCCTACGGATGTGCATATTGTATTGCGGCGTAAGGTGGCTAAGTCTAAGTAAGGTAGAAATATACCCCATCGATCTCCGTGGTAAGGTTAGGATGCATTTCCTGTTTATTACTTTGAAGGATGAGAAATAGATTCTATATTGTACATTACCCACCCGCAAAAAATACCGCTGTTTGAACTAAAGTAAACACGAAATATACTATTGGTAACAATATCAGAACCGCTAAAACGCCAAAGAAAATTCTAAATCCACGTGAGCAATTTTTAAAAAACAGGGAGTCGAGGACGAATTCTCCTAACCACTCTAGAAAAACCAAAGCAGGTAGGCCTAGAACGATTAGAGCTGCCCATCCACCTGCTGTGTGAGGTATTTCTGGGAAGAAATAGAAAACAAGAGTATGCAAACAATCATAGCAGCACTAAAAACTGAAATTATAGTATGT
>QILH01000150.1 GCA_003233255.1 Gammaproteobacteria bacterium
ACATCAGATTCATATAAACAGGAAATTAGCAGCTTATGTCGAGAAAATATTTTGGTACGGACGGAATTCGCGGGCGAGTAGGTCAAAGTCCCATTACTCCCGATTTTATGATGCGCCTGGGTTGGGCGGCGGGCAAAGTTTTTTCTGGCATCAACGGCAACAAAGTGGTTATCGGTAAAGATACCCGTATCTCTGGGTATATGTTCGAGTCTGCACTTGAAGCAGGATTGGCCGCAGCAGGGGTAGACAGTTTATTATTAGGCCCGATGCCTACTCCGGCAATTGCGTATCTTACGCGCACCTTACATGCGAATGCTGGCATCGTCATCAGTGCTTCACACAATCCGTATTTCGATAACGGTATTAAATTTTTCTCCTCACAGGGCACTAAACTACCCGATGAAGTTGAACTACAGATCGAGGCGATGCTGGAACAACCGATGCGCACTAATGATTCTTCAGAATTAGGCAAGGCGGTACGGGTTCAGGATGTCGAAGGACGGTATATTGAGTTTTGCAAAAGTGCCGTTACCTATTCAACCACACTCAAAGATCTTCGCATCGTGGTCGACTGTGCCAATGGGGCCACTTATAAGGTTGCGCCGAGTGTGTTTCATGAACTAGGTGCGGAAGTGATTCCGCTTGGAATTGATCCCGATGGTCTGAATATAAATGAAGACTGCGGTTCTACCAGTCCAGACTCACTGCGCAATGCTGTTTTAGATACGCGAGCCGATCTGGGCATTGCACTGGATGGCGATGGTGATCGGTTAATCATGGTTGATCATCTGGGTAATATTTTAGATGGTGACGAATTGCTGTATATCATTACCCATGATCGCGTGCGTCGTTCAGCCATGCAGGGTGGGGTAGTTGGAACCTTAATGACCAACCTGGGTTTTGAACATGCACTGGATCGATTGAATGTGCCTTTTGTGCGCGCCAAAGTGGGCGATCGTTATGTGATGGAGCAACTGGTGGCCAATGACTGGTTCATTGGCGGTGAATCGTCGGGACATATTATTTGTCTGGATCGCACCACCACTGGTGACGGCATCGTTTCGGCCTTGCAGGTGCTGGCCGCCGTCGTCGATACCGGGCGTACGTTAAATGATCTGGTCAGCGGCACCGGAATGACCAAATATCCACAAACCTTGCTCAACGTTGAAATGAGTGAGCGTATTGATGTCGATCAGTCTGAAACTATCCAGTCAGCGGTACGCGATGCCGAATCTAGCCTGGCAAATTCAGGTCGAGTATTGTTACGACCATCAGGTACCGAGCCAGTGATCCGGGTGATGGTCGAAGGGCAGGATCGTGGTCAGGTGCAACAGGTTGCCGAAGAACTGGCCGATGTGGTGCGTAGTGCAATAAATGACTAACATGGCAATGGGGTCAGACTCGAATGGCACTTACTTAAGCTAAATATTTTCATATACCGCTAACTTAGCTACAACCGTCATTCCTGCGAATTAGCTACAACCGTCATTCCCGCGAATTAGCTACAACCGTCATTCCCGCGAAGGCGGGAATCCAGCTAAATAGGCTCTTTATTGTGCCCTTCTGGGTACCCTCTAATTTATTTCTTTGTGGGGCAGGATCTTCCCGCCTTCGCGGGAATGACGGCCTATGCTGCATTTAAGCCTTAAGTAAGTGCCATAAGCCTTAAGTAAGTGCCATTCGGGTCAGACTCGATTGAACTGTTAATTTTATCGCATGTTCAATGAAGCCATTTTGTTGCAACCGAATCTGACCCCATTGACCAGTTAAAACCCAGATAAGCGGGTATGGATTCAGACCATATAATAATATTCCATTTGGTTGCTTATTTATCATGCACTGCCTGGTTTCGTGGAATTTCCCCTGATGAACCTTAATTTGGCCAATATCCGCACTCAAACCGCGTGCACATTGATTTCTAGCCCAGCTAACGGTAAGCTTGCGCGCTCTTTTTAACCGTAAATAACGAGAATATCGGGGACGAATATGCGTAACATCTTGATTGCCGGAAATTGGAAAATGAATGGTTCACGGGCCAGTATTAAAGAATTGCTCGGTGGGCTAAAAGCCGGTATCGACAAGGTGACCAACGCTCAAATGGCGGTCTGTGCGCCGAGTATTTATCTCGCCGATGTGGCTGAGCAACTGGCAGGGACGGCGATATCCTGGGGTGCTCAGGACGTCAGCACTGAAGCTAGCGGTGCCTATACAGGTGAAGTCTCAGCTTCGATGATTAAAGAATTTGGCTGTAAATACATCATTATCGGCCATTCTGAGCGCCGTACCTACCATGGTGAAACGGATGAACTTGTCGCCCAAAAGTTTGCCGTAGTACTTGAAGCGGGCATGACACCCATTTTTTGCATTGGCGAAACCCTTGAACAACGCGAAAAAGGCATTACTGAAGAGGTAGTCGCGCGCCAGGTGCAGGCGGTGATCGATATGCACGGTGCCGAGGTTTTAGGCAAGGGCGTGATCGCGTATGAACCCGTCTGGGCGATTGGCACGGGTAAGACGGCCAGTCCGGAACAAGCACAGGAAGTACATGCCTTCATTCGCAGTGTGGTCGCCAAAGCCGATGCGGGCGTCGCGGAAAACATAATTATTCAATACGGTGGCAGCATGAATGCCGGTAATGCCAAAGATTTATTGTCACAGGCGGATATCGATGGCGGCCTGATTGGCGGCGCGTCACTTAAAGCGGCAGATTTCCTCGCCATTGGAACATCGGCTTAACAAACAAGGTTACCCAGTATGTTAAATAATATTCTCTTAGTGGTGCATGTCCTGATTTCTGTCTCCATTGTGGCATTGATTCTATTGCAACAGGGCAAAGGCGCTGATGCTGGAGCGGCCTTCGGTGGCGGTTCTTCCGGTACCGTATTTGGTTCGCAGGGTTCAGGCACCTTTCTCTCACGTGCCACCGCGGTGTTAGCGGCCTTGTTTTTTGTAACCAGCTTATGGTTAGCCTATCTGGCAAAAACCGATCATACCGAAGGCGATGCCTTTGATGAAAAATTTAAGACCGAACAAACCGTACCGGCCCCTGATAAGGCAGAAGATAATATCGATGACAGGACAAGCCTTCCAGCCGAATCGGATGCGAGCAAATCTGACCCGTCACCGGTTCAATCTGATACCCGTTTACCGGTAAGCGAATAGTTATACTGTTTTTATATTGCCGATGTGGTGGAATTGGTAGACACGCTATCTTGAGGGGGTAGTGGCGTAAGCTGTGCCGGTTCGACTCCGGCCATCGGCACCACTTTAATAAGGTTATTTCTATCAGGCAAGTCGCAAGTACCTGCCAAGAGTGATCAATATTCCTGGTTTCAGTAAATTTCGTGTTCGTACTCTAATAGTATTAAAAAATTCTGCGTAACTGTGGTTAGGCAAGCATCCTCCTTTCCTCTACTTAATGACTTCCTGTGGTGATGTTGGGGAATTACAGAATCGTTCCGGTAGCTTCTGGTAAAACATGCAAATTAGATAGGTAGTTTGTTGATTTAGCTAACATTACTGCACCTGGTTATCGGCACCATTTATATTCACGCTATAGCACAAACACTCAAAGATACACTGGCATTAAAGAAATCAATGAATTAGGTCAATATAATTTTTTCATTGACAAACTAGCCAAGATGGCTACTATA
>QILH01000214.1 GCA_003233255.1 Gammaproteobacteria bacterium
AAAGACTTCTCCGCGGCCTTCCCGAAGATTGTGATTCAAAACAACTAGACCAGAAAAACCGGGGTCAGCGACGGGAAAAATAGGGGTCAGAGACGTATTAATTTATTCCCACAAGCGGGAATAAATTAATACGTCTCTGACCCCTATTTTTCCTTACGTCTCTACTCCCTGTTTTTTTTGCCCCCGCTTTTAATTTTTTCGTTTATACTGCGCGCTGGTCTGTGGGAGACATTATGAGTATCAAGTCAGATAAATGGATCCGCCGAACGGTGGATGCGCAACAAATGATCGAGCCCTTTGAGTCCGGGCAGGTGCGTGAAAACGGCTCAGGCCGTATTATTTCATTTGGCACCTCAAGCTATGGGTATGACGTGCGTTGCGCAGACGAATTTAAGATTTTCACCAACATCAATTCCGCCATCGTCGATCCGAAGGATTTCTCAGAGCACAGCTTTGTTGATTTCAAAGGTGACGTCTGTATCATCCCCCCCAATTCCTTTGCGCTGGCCAGAACGGTTGAGTATTTTCGTATCCCGCGAAATATTTTAACGGTGTGTCTGGGTAAATCGACCTATGCGCGTTGCGGGATCATCGTCAACGTCACCCCACTCGAACCCGAATGGGAAGGCCATGTTACCTTAGAGTTTTCCAACACCACACCGCTACCGGCAAAGATTTACGCCAACGAAGGCATCGCACAAATGTTATTTTTTGAAGCGGATGAAGTCTGTGAAACCTCGTATAAAGATCGTGGTGGTAAGTATCAGGGGCAGGAAGGGGTCACTTTGCCGAAGACTTAATTGTCATTGGATGGATAAAAAAATATGGTTGAGAATAAAGACTTGATTAGTTTATCTCCATGACTTACTTCATCCGTTGCAAGTGAAATAAAGTTATTGCGACAATAATGCCAGGTATTAAAAAGTTTGTAATATTCCATACCCCCATGACAAGCAAGACCAGCTGATTAACACCCACAAAACCAGCGTAGGTATACACTGCGATTTTTCTCATTTGCCAAAGCCCGACAAAACAGGCGAAACCGATCAGGACGGATAGCCCGAGGTAGGGTGGGTACCAGCTGCCAACCGATGAAGCCATATCAGAAAGAATCAAAGGCAGAGATACCAGCCCTCCAAGGAAACCTATGATACAAATAATGGTTATTATTACCGGTCTTTTATTCGATTCAAGTTCTGTCGTTGTGTCAATTCCCGTATCCAGTTCAGATTGTGGTGGCTTATAAATTTCATCAGACATGATTTTCTTCATAGATTATTTTTTTGCGCTTCTTTCTAACGGTTTCGTGCCGTTATGGGGCCAAAACTGAGAGCTTTCAGGTTCAGTTCGGTTGTATCGCCGTCGTCATCGATCTTTACGATTCGTACCGGTAAATAATTTAATTCGGGTGAACTCCAAATCACAAATTGCATTTTATCGCGTATCTTGTTGCTGATCAGTTCCACTGCATCCAGAGTTTTAAATGGGGTTTCGATACTGGTTTTCTTTACAAACTTTAGAGAATAGGTTTCGACCCGCTTTTTGTCTGCGATAATGTAGGATATAACTTTTTTACCTTTTTGTAGATACTTAGCAGATCATGTGTGTTGGCTTTTAGCGGGTAGTGTTGTTTTGTATTATCGTTATGGATCTGGCCCTGGTTCCAGTCAAAAATAATGTTGTGTTTTTTCTCTTTTTTACCGCCATGCTGGTGATAGCGATAGGATAGGGGTTGATAGCCATCGGCTGTCTTTTTTATCTCGCTTACTTCACTGACAACATCTTTAATAAACATACTGACAAAACCTTTTGCTTCGATATCGGAACGATATTGCCAGTTACCGTTGCTCAGAGGCTTAAAGGTTTGAACCGCATCGCCAAGGTAGATCGATTTGTGGGTGACTTCATAGGTTGCGGTGAAGCCGGAATTTAACAGACCGGCATGGCTCAGGTTGGCCGTTATGCTGAGGAGGCCAATTAAAATACTGAGATAGCGAGTATGTCCTGTTATCAATTTATTATTCCTTGATTTTTGATTAGCGGTCAGAAGAATCGTTAACCCAGATTAAATTGCTGTTGTGCCGGGTTATGGGTTGCTGGTTAAAGTAAACCACGCCGTTGCTGAATGTAACCTGACTCGATGCGATGCGTCGAATCGATTCCGGGTAGATCTTATGTTCAATTTCATGCACTCGATTGGCCAGCCGGATAGCATCGTCATTCGGCAAAACGGGAACATGGGCCTGTAGAATGATCGGGCCACTGTCTAATTCAGGGATCACATAATGCACGGTCGCGCCGTGTTCGAGTTCGCCTGCATCGAGTACGCGTTGATGGGTATTGAGCCCCTGATATTTGGGTAGCAACGAGGGATGGATGTTAAGCAAACGTCCGAGGTAATGCTCAACAAATGCGTCACTCAATATACGCATAAAGCCAGCGAGTACCACCAGATCGGGTTGCTCGTGATCAATCGCGTCCATCAGGGCCTGATCAAAGTCTTCGCGTGAAGCAAAATTCCGGTGGTCAACGACCTGGCTGTTGATATTTGCTTTGCTGGCTCGTTGTAATCCAGTGACACCGGGACGATTACTGATTACTTTGGCGATATGCGCATTCAGTTTGCCACTTTCAATCTCATCGATGATCGCCTGCAGATTACTGCCATTGCCTGAAATCAGCACAACGAGTTTAATGGGTTCGATCATTATGGTTACTGGATAATAACCTGAGGGGCACCCTCGTGGGTCTGGATCTGACCAATCAGAGTCGCGTTGAAGGCTTCATTTTCAAAGTGGGCGAGGGTGGCATCGACATTCTTTTGATCCACAATCAGCGTCATGCCAATGCCACAATTAAAGGTGCGGTACATTTCATCTTCTGCCACCTGGCCGTTTTGCTGTAACCAGTTAAAGACATCCGGCATTTGCCAGGAGCCTTTGTTAATGCTGGCCTGAGTCTGGTCGGGCAGGACGCGCGGGATATTTTCCAGCAGGCCACCGCCAGTGATATGGGCAAGGGCATGGACTTTGATCTTTTCAAATAAGGATAACAATGGTTTGACGTAAATCTGGGTTGGGGTCAACAGTGCCTCACCTAACGACTGGCCGTGGAAATCCTGTTTGACGTCGGCTTTGACGTGTTCGATGATCTTGCGAATCAGTGAATAACCATTTGAATGTGGGCCGCTGGAGCTTAAGCCGATAATGGCCTGACCAGCGCAGACACTCTGGCCATCGATGATTTTGGGTTTGTCGACCGCACCGACACAGAATCCGGCCAGATCATAATCGCCACCCGAATACATGCCCGGCATCTCAGCCGTCTCGCCGCCTATCAATGCGGCTCCGGATATCTCACAGCCGGTAGCTATGCCGGCGATCACATCC
>QILH01000221.1 GCA_003233255.1 Gammaproteobacteria bacterium
GCAAGGGTTACTGGCAGTTACGCTTAGCGGTCACTGAGGTTAAATCTGCCATTCTCCAACATAAAGAGTTCAGCGCTTTCAAAACCAGTGTTACCGAACTATTTAAACAATGGTGCAGCGTTAATCAGAGCCGATTAAAAAACTTCGATAAAGATGATCATCCTAAAGCCTTAATCAAAACCATCGCCGAAGAATTACTCAATAACTTTCGCGCAGCCCCCTTGCTCGATCCCTACGACATTTATCAACACCTGATGGACTACTGGTTTGAGACCATGCAGGACGATACCTATTTAATCGCCGCCGATGGCTGGCTTGCCGAAACACGTCGCGTTACAGAAGAAATAAAAAACGGCAAGAAAAAAGGCGAAATGAAAGACAAAGGCTGGGCCTGCGACCTCATTCCCAAGCCTTATATCGTCACCCGTTACTTTGCCGATAAACAGACAGAACTTGATAATCTGCAAACCCGGCTCGATACCGCCACCGCCAGTATTGAAGAACTCAAAGAAGAATACGGCAGTGAAGACGGTGTGCTTAAAGATGTCACCAGCAAAGCCGATGCCCAGCAAGCCAGCACTCAGGTACTCATTGCCGCATGGAATGAAGACGATAAAACTGCCTGTGCAGCCTATATTCAACTCATCGAACAGGCCGAAGCGCAGGCTAACAAGCTGCGCAGCCTTGGCGACCACCCGACTATATCGGCGCTGAAAAACAAAAAGGGCAATATTACCCTGAAGATTATAAAAGATCGTTTTGCGGTAACAGAAGATGCCGCCGAAAGCGCAAGCCTTAACGATTACCTTGAAGCCGACAGAAAACAAAAGGCAAACAACAGACAGGCAGCGGTAAAGCTGAGCGCGACCGAAACCCAATACAGAGCAAAACTAAATACCGAAGCGCTGGCAGAAAATCTGCAAGACTTCCACGCGACGGTGTGTTTTCTGGAGCTGCTCGATGAACAAAGTCGCCTTAAAAGCGCAGTAAAAGAAGCCGATGCAGCGCTGGATAAACTGGCCTATGAAAAATACCCCGAGCTGAGCGTCGATGAGATTAAAACGCTGGTGGTCGATGATAAATGGCTGGCAACACTGGTTACCGCCATTCAGGGCGAACTGGATCGGGTTTCGCAAACATTGTCCGGGCGTATTCGGCAATTGGCCGAGCGCTATGAAACGCCATTGCCGCAGATTGTGGAGCGGGTTGAAGAGTTATCGGCACGGGTGGATGCGCATCTTAAAAAGATGGGTGCGGTATGGAGTTGAGAGAGGGATATAAGCTGACTGAGGTGGGCTGTATTCCAAGTGATTGGTCACTTAAGAATATTGGCGAAATAGCTTCTGTCACTTCTGGCGGAACACCTAACAGAAAAATCCCTGCCTTCTGGGGAGGTGACATCCCGTGGATAACTACAGCATTAATTGATGGTTCAATTATTTATAGCGCTGTTGAATACATCACAGATGAAGGTGTGAAAGGATCAGCTGCAAAATGGATCGAATCAGGTACATTACTGATGGCAATGTATGGACAAGGGAAAACTCGTGGCAAGGTTCGCGCAACTATCAATCAGGCATGTGCTGCGATAACTGTAAAAAATACGATTTATCCAGAATTCCTGTTGCATTATCTTCGAGGTACATACACTGCAATTCGTGAACTGAGCAACGCGGGTGGTCAAGAAAACCTTAGTGGTGGAATTATTCGTTCTTTTTTAGTGCCATACCCATCCAAAGAAGAACAACGCGCCATCGCCACCGCCCTGAGCGATATGGATGCCCTGCTGGAAGGACTCGATCAGATTATCGCCAAAAAGCGCGACCTCAAACAGGCCACCATGCAACAACTCCTCACCGGCAAAACCCGCCTGCCGGGGTTTGAGGGGGAGTGGGAGGTGAAATGGTTGGGAGAGCACGTTACGTTTTTGCGTAATGGCGTCAATTCACGAGCAGAACTTACTCTCAGTGATCCCGTTAAATATCTTCATTACGGTGACATTCACGCTTGTTCTGGCACGGTGATTACTCCGTTGAGTTTACCGAGTTTGCCATCAGAGAAAACAAAAACACTTAGCCGTCTGCGTGATGGGGATCTGATCTTTGCAGATGCATCAGAAGATATGGATGGTGTGGGTAAATCGGTTGAGGTTTGCAATGTGAGAAATACCGAACTGGTCTCCGGGCTTCATACTATCGCTGCACGATTCGATAAAGCAATTCTTTCTGATGGGTTTAAAGCCTACCTTCAATTTTGTCCTGAATTTATTAAGCACCTTAAGCGGCTTGCAGCAGGAACAAAGGTCTATGCAACTAATCGAGCACATATAGCAAGTGTAGAGATGCATTTGCCAGATACAGATGAACAAACCGCCATCGCCACCATCCTCTCCGATATGGACGCCGAAATCGAAGCCCTGCAACAACGCCGCGCCAAAACCCGCGATATTAAACAGGCGATGATGCAGGAATTACTTACCGGTAAAACGAGGCTGGTATGAGTAAAAAACCGAGCTACAAAATCATCAGCCTTCGAGCGTTGCTTTCTGATACACGGCTCACCATTTCTCAGTATCAGCGCCCCTGTAAATGGACAGAAAGAAATGTTAATCAGTTGTTTTCTGATATAGCGACACACAAGGACAAGTCATCCTGCCGTTTAGTACCTTAGA